>CAXTVB010000245.1:0-4277 GCA_964247555.1 uncultured Sphingomonas sp.
GCGCCGTCCGGCACTTCGCCCATCAGCAGGTCGATCGGCTGGGGCGGATCGAACAGGTAGATCGGGCGCAGCGGGGGTTCGCCGGCCTCGGGCGCGGGCCAGTCGGTCGAAGCGGCGGGCGCGTCGGTCGCGGGCAACAGCAATTCGGCCTGTTCGGGAATATGACTCTCGCGCGGCGCGAAGCGCCGGATCGCGCCGCGCCCCAGCCGCGTCGACAATCGATCGATCAGCGCCGCGACCGCATCCTCGCCGGTCGCCTGGTGGTGGCCCCCTTCCAGTTTCAACTGGCTGGCATCGATCCGCTCCGCCAGCGCGACGTCGATCCGGATCAGATCATAGCCGAACCCCGGATCGAGTGGATCCGCCAGTCCGTCGATCCGTTCGCGGAACAGCCGCATCAGCAACGCCACGTCGCGCGTCGGTCGCCCGGTCTCGATCCGCAGCCGCCGGACCTGGCCATCGGCGCGGAACAGCCGCGCCTCCCACCGGCGCCCGCCCTGCTGGCGCTGTTCCAGCGCCGCGCCGGCGTCCGCAATCAACTGGGCGATCGTGTCCAGCACCGTATCGGTCCGCGCGATCGGTTCGGCGAAGCGCCGCTCCGCCGCGATCGGCACGATCGTCCGCCGCGCGACGACGGGCGCGCGCGCCTCCCCCGACAGCCGACGGATCGCGGTCGCCGCCCCTTCGCCGAAGCGTGCGGCGATGGTCGCGAGCGGCCTAGTCATGACATCGCCCACCGTCTTCAGCCCGGCCCGCGACAAGGCGGTCGTCGAATCCTCGTCCAGCCCAAGCGCGGCGACGGGCAGACGGCGGACGGCCCGCTTCTCGTCGGGCGCCGGCGCGCCGGCAAAGCGGGCGAGCGCCTGCGCCACCTCGGGCGTGTCGCCGAAGGCATGCCGGACCAGCACCCCGCGCCGTGCCAGACGTTGTTCGACATCCGCGGCCAGCCAGCGTTCCTTGCCGTCGAACGCATGCAGACACCCGGCGATGTCGAGCACCAGCGCATCGGGTGGCGCGACCGTGACGATCGGCGTGTAGCGCTGGCACCCGTCGGCCAGCCGTTCGATCCAGTCGAGATCGGCATGCGCGTCGTGCGGAAACACCTCCAGCGCAGGGACGCGCGCGCGGGCATCGGCCAGCGTCAGGCCGGGGCCGAGCCCCTCCTGCGCCGCCACCCGATCGACCGCGACGAGCCGCACCGCATTGCCGCGCGTCTCGACGAACGCCACCGGCGCCTCATCCCGTCCGGCGAAAAGGTGCGGTCGGGTCGAGCGCAAGCGTTCGATCGGCAACCAGGGGAAGATCAGCGCCAGATAGCGGCGCGTTTCGGAAACATGTCGCATCTCGGTCCCATTCCACGCACCATCGTCGCCCCGCCGGGCCGCCCCGCCGGCGCAGGCATTCCACCGCGAAGGCGGGAACGCCGGGCGCATTCGCCGCCAATGCGGTCGACGGCGCCGCCGCCACCGACCACCGCGTCGCCGCCGCGCTGGGCCGCGGTTCGGCACCGACGCGCACCATCAGCACGGTCGCCCCCGACGCCTCCGCCGCCAGCATCAACCGCCGCGTCGTCGTGAGATCGATGGCAGGCGCCGGGCCCCAGGCCTCGACGATCAGCGTGCCGAGGCCGGCGCACCGCGCCGCATCCGCTGCCGCGCGCAGCAACGCCGCCTCGTCCGCGACGATGCCAAGCACCACCGCGCGCGCATCCAGCCCCAATTCCCCCAGTCCACCGGCGCGCAACCGCCCGCCGCGGCGTTCGGCGGGTGCGGTGCGCAGCCAGAGCACCGGCAGCGCCCCGCCCGCCAGCGCCAGCGCGACCGCGAATCCCGCCGCCGCCGCCGCTTCTTCCGCATCGATCGCGAACACTTCGTGCAACTGCGCCCGGCCAACGCCATCCGTCAGCCACGCCGTCTCATCGACGATCGCGACCGGCGCATGCCTTCCCACAGCGGCCAAGCGGCGCAATCGATCGATCAAGGCGGACGACTCGGGCATCTATGTTCTTGTAATGTTCTAATTCCCCGCCCGCTACCGTGAATCGTCCGCGACGGTGCGCCGTGTGCCGACAGGGCTTGCGATCCCCACGGGCCGCTGCTAGTGGCCCCCCCTCACCCGCCCGGTCCTTCCGGGCATCGGCGCCAGAGCGGGCGTAGCTCAGGGGTAGAGCACAACCTTGCCAAGGTTGGGGTCGAGGGTTCGAATCCCTTCGCCCGCTCCAGCCGCTGCTGAGATTTAGCGAAGCTAAGCGAGAATCAGCGGCGGTCCGGCTGGCGAGGCAACGCCTCGACCGACGACGCGGCTTCGCCGCGGCGCTCCCCACCCGGCACATCCCCAGCTATACCCTATCCATGACCCAGACAGCGATTCGCGTCGGTATCGGCGGATGGACCTACGAACCGTGGCGCGGGACCTTCTATCCCGACAAATGGCCGCAGAAGCGTGAGCTGGATTACGCCGCCGAGCACGTCACGGCGATCGAGGTCAACGGTACCTATTACGGCAGCCAGAAACCCGCGACCTTCGCCGCCTGGGCGAAGGCCGTACCCGAGGGGTTCGTCTTCTCGCTGAAGGCGTCGCGCTATTGCACCAACCGCAAGGTGCTGGCGGAAGCCGGCGAATCGATCGCGCGGTTTACCGGGCAGGGGATCGTGGAACTGGGCGACCGGCTCGGCCCGATCCTGTGGCAGTTCATGGCGACCAAGACATTCGATGCGGACGATTTCGCCTCCTTCCTGAAGCTGCTGCCCGCCGAACAGGACGGATTGCCGCTGCGCCATGCGGTGCAGGTCCGCCACGACAGTTTCGCGGTGCCCGCCTTCGTCGCGATGTGCCGGGCCGCCGGGGTCGCCATCGTGTTCGCCGATTCGGCGGAGTTTCCGGCGATCGCCGACGTTACCGGCGATTTCGTCTATGCCCGGCTGGAACAGGCCGAGGAGCGGTTCGTCGCCGGCTATGCCCCCCGGGCCCTGGACGATTGGGCGATGGCGGCGAAGACCTGGGCGGCGGGCGGGCGGCCCGAGGGGTTGCCCTATGTCGTCGAAGACGCGCCGATCGTCCGGCCGCGCGAGACCTTCGTCTTCTTCATCAACGGCGCCAAGGTCCGCGCCCCGCACGGCGCGATGGCGCTGATCGCGCGGCTGGCGGGCTAGGGCTTCGCCATCGGCGGCACCGCGGCGGTCGTCGCCGGGGCGACAGGACTGGTGCCTGGGTTCGTCACCGTCGCCACCGCCGGCGGAACAACGGCGGCGATCGGTTGGCCCAGGATCGCGGCATTGTCGATCGCGTCGAGTGCCTGGCGCACCAGCACATAGCGCCGGGCCGCGGTCAGCCAGTTCGCGGCGATCCCAGCCCCCGGCAGCCGCGCCACTTCGCCGCGCGCGGCATCGACCTGGCCATCGTCGAGCAGCCGCCGCGCGCGCGCCAGCCGGTCGACCGGCAAGGGCGACGGAGTTCCCGCCTCGCGCAGGATCACCAGATTGGCGAACAGCCGGTCGAGACTGTCGGACCAATGCGCATCGGCGCGCCCGGTCGCCAGCGACTCGCCGATCGCATCCAGCCCCTGGCGCAGATCCTCCAGCGTTACCGGCGCGCGCGACGCCTGCAGGACGATCGCGACCGCGCGCGGTTGCGTCGGCGCGAAGCGGGTGCGCAGCTGCTCTTCGAGATAGCCGAGGCCCGCCCCGCGATCGACCGCGCGCCGCGCCGCGACCGCGACCAGCATCGATTCGGCGCGCGCCGCCTGCCCGCCCGCCGCAGCGGCATCGCCCGACACCGTGGCGGCGCGCGTTTCCAGCGCGGTCAGCTGCGCGGCCAGCGTCGCCTCGCGGGTGGCGAGCAAGGCGGGGTCGGTCGGTGCCGGCGGCGCGGCGGTATCGCCGGGGCCAAGCGGTTGTGCGGGCGTGAAATCCGGGTTGCCGGTCCGCGTCGTCGAGGACGTAGCGGCGGTACCCGTACCGCCCGCGCCGAACCAGCGGACGCGCTGCATCGCGACGACGGTCAGTGCGATCCCGGCGATCAGGCCGAGCGCGATCATCGCGATCAGCAGCCCGATGCGGGGCCGGCGGACGCGCGTCGTCTCGATCGATCGATAACCGTCCATTGCCGCCCTTATCCCCGTCCCGGTGCCAACGGTCAATCGGCGAGCCGAAGCGCCGCCGCGACGACGCCCGCGTCGACCGGCCGATCCGCCACCGCGACCGCGCCCCAGCCATCCCCCGCCGCCGCCGCGACCGCATCGCTCATCACCGCGAGCCGGGTCCCGCCCCGGTCGATCC
>CAXTVB010000246.1:0-4253 GCA_964247555.1 uncultured Sphingomonas sp.
CCCTTCCCATTCATAGGGGCGGGTATAATGCGGGTATTCGAGCAGCCCCGTTTCGAAGCTCTCGTCCACACCACTGGAAGCCGCGCCCATTACGCCGGGAAGCAGCCGGATGCAAGCGTCGAGCAGCACCAGCGCGCCCATCTCGCCGCCCGACAGGACATAGTCGCCGATCGAGACCTGCTCGATCGCGCGCGCATCGAACAGCCGCTCGTCGAACCCCTCGAACCGGCCGCAGAGCAGGGTAACCCCCGGCCCCGCCGCAAGCGCCCGCACCCGCGCCTGGGTCAGCGGCGCACCGCGCGGGGTGAGGGCGAGGATGGGTCGTCCATCCGCCACCCCGTCGAGCGCCGCGGCGACGACGTCCGCGCGCAGGACCATCCCCGCCCCGCCGCCCGCAGGCGTATCGTCCACCGATCGATGCCGGTCCGTCGCGAAGTCGCGGATGTTGACGGCCTCGCACGACCACCGCCCCTCCGCCAGCGCCCGCCCGGCGAGCGAGGCGCCGAGCGGGCCGGGAAACATCTCGGGGTAGAGCGTCAGGACCGTGGCTGCGAAGGTCACGACGTCCAGTTTTCCACGCGAAGGCTGTGGATCGCCTTGAAGTGCCGCTCGTTGCTAGTGACGAGCGTTACGTCGCGCGCCAGTGCATGCGCCGCGATCAGCCGGTCGAAATCGTGCCGTTTCATCCCGTATTCGCGAACCAGTCTGCCGTAAGCGCGCGCCGCGTCCGCGTCGAAGGGCACGACCCGCACGATCCTGACGAGCATTTCGAGCCGTTCCCGATCGGCGATATCGCCGTCTGCGCGGGCACCGACGGACAGTTCGGCGTAGCTGATCGCCGACATGATCAAACCGTCTCGTCGACGCTCCTTCATCCGTGCGAGCATCGCCACCGACCGTCCCCGGGCGAAATCGATGCAGGTGTTCGTATCGAGCATGAACCGCATTCAGGTTGCAGATCGATCGCCGGATGTCGACCAGTCGCGCTCGAGATCGTCTGCCGGCAGGCGTCCCCCTTCCATGAAGCCCGACGAGAAGCTGCCATATAATCGATCGAGGGTAGTAGCCTCGTCCAGGGGGGCGCGAATTTCGAAGCCGCCCTTGCCGTCGGCGATCAATTCGACTTCGTCGCCGTCCTCCAGCCCCAGCGCCTTCGGCAACCTGAGTGCCAGCGAGTTGCCCGATTTGAAAACCTTTGCACGGTATTCCTCGCCCATCACCACCTCCGTATCTACGCGCTGTATATACACCACCGCATCGACCGATCAAGGAACCTCCTGCCGTTCCATGGCTTGCGTCCCGCATGGACGATTGCATCATCATCGGCGCCGGCCCCGCCGGCCTGACCGCGGCGATCTACCTCGCGCGGTTTCACCTTACGATCCGGCTGCTGGACAGCGGATCGAGCCGTGCCGCGACCATCCCGCGGACGCGCAACCATGCGGGCTTTCCCGACGGCATACCGGGCCGCGACCTGCTGGGGCTGATGCGAACGCAAGCCGAACGGTACGGCGCGGTCGTCGAGATGGTCGAGGCGACCGCGATCGCACGCGACGGCGATGATTTCGTCGTGTCGACCGCGAACGGCCGCTTGTCGGCGCGCACCGTGTTGCTGGCGACCGGGGTCGTCAACAACCGACCGGCGATGCCGGACGATCTGCACGACGCGGCCCTGGCACGCGGCCTCATCCGCTATTGCCCGATCTGCGACGGCTACGAAGTGACCGACAAGCGCGTGGGCGTCATCGGCGACGGCGCGCACGGCATGCGCGAGGCGTTGTTCCTGCGCGGCTATACGGACGACCTGACCCTGATCGGTCCGTCCGCCGCGCTGTCGCTCGATCCGCAATGCGCCGCCGCGCTCGACGATGCCGGCATCCGCCGCGTCGATGGGCCGTGCCGCGACTTCGCGATCGACGGGGATCGCATCGCGGTCGATACCGCACAGGGCCGGCTGTCGTTCGACAGCGTCTATCCCGCCATGGGGTCCGTCATCCGCTCCGACCTAGCGGTGGCCGCCGGCGCGGCGGCGACCGACGAGGGGTGCCTGGAGGTGGATGAGCACCAGCGGACCTCGGTTCCCGGGCTGTTCGCTGCGGGCGACGTGGTGCGCGGGCTCGACCAGATCAGCCACGCCATGGGAGAGGCCGGCGTGGCCGCCACGACGATCCGCAACCTCCTGGCCGACCGGCAGCCGATCCGCCGCCGATCCGCTAGCCGATAAAAGCGGGATCGAGGATCAGTCCCCGCGTGTTCCATTCGAGCACCGCTTCGGGACGCATGGGAACCATGAAGCGCGTGCCCGGCTTGCCGTCGGTGCCCGGACGCTCGATCTCGATCACGTCGCCGGCGCCGAAATTCTCGACCGCGACGACATGTCCGATCGCCGAACCGTCCGCCAGCCCTACGGGCAACCCGATCAGATCGGCATGGTAATATTCGCCGTCGCCGAGCGGCGGCAATGCGGATCGTGGCACGGTCAGTTCGGTGCCCCGCATCATCTCCGCGGCCGTGCGGTCGGCCACCTGATCGAACCGGGCGATCGCGCCGTTGCCGCCGTGCCGCAGCGACCGGATCGTCAGCGCACCGCCGTTGAACACGCGGTACGCGGAGAGATCGTCGGCGAAGGATTTCAGCCGCACCTCGCCGCCGATCCCATGCGCGCCGATCACGACCGCAAGCGTGACCGTATCGGCCGCTACGGGCGCATCAGCCTTTGGCGGAGCCGGGCTGTTCGCTGGGTTGATCGTCGGCACCTTCGGCAGGCTCCTCGGCGGAGACGCCGCGGTTGGAGGGATCCGGCTCGGCGGGCTCGGGGTTCTCGGGCGCCGTCCGTGGATCGGGTGGCAGGGTCATCGCGCGCTCCTTATTCCTCGGTCAGGAACAAGGAAACGCGCGATGCCCCGTGTCAGTACCCTTATTGCTCGCTCGTCGCCTCGGCGACCTGCTCGGCCTCGGGGGTCGGCGTTTCGGTCGCGGCTTCGACTTCGGCAGCCACTACGGCCTCGGCCTCCTCCTGCGTATCGGCGGCGGGCGTCGCGGCGGCGGCGGCGGCAGCCTCGTCGGCCTCGGCCTGCTTGGTCGCACGCTCCTCGGCGCGCTCGGTCGCCTTCTCGCCGGGCTTGCCCTTGGTCGGGTTCAGCCGCGCCGGCCGCTCGCGCACGCCGGCGACGTCCAGGAAGCGGGCGACGCGGTCGGTCGGCTGCGCGCCGTTCGACAGCCAGTATTTCGCGCGCTCGGCGTCGATCTGCACGCGCTGCTCGTTATCCTTGGCGAGGAGCGGGTTGTAGTTGCCGATCTTCTCGATGAACTTGCCATCGCGCGGCGAACGCGCGTCGGCGACGATGATGCGGTAATAAGGACGCTTCTTGGAGCCGCCACGCGACAGACGAATGCTGAGTGCCATTGGGTAATCTTCCTTCTTTCGTTCGAATCGTCACCCCAGCGAAGGCTGGGGTCTTGTGGTTGTCGTTCCGCGCTTCGTCATGAGACCCCAGCCTTCGCTGGGGTGACGGCAGAAGGCGCGGCCGTCGTTATTTCTTGCGGTTGCCGAAGCCCGCGATACCGGGAGGCAACCCGTTTCCGGGGCCCGGCAGCCCGGGCAGGCCGCCACCGATGCTCTTCATCGCCTCGCCCATGTCGGCGCCGCCGATCGCGTTGCCCAGGCCGCCCATGCCGCCCTTGCCCAACATCGCCATCATGCCCTTGATGCCGCCCATCTTCCGGATCTTCTTCATCGCGGTCGACATTTCGAGGTGCATCTTCAGCAGCTTGTTGACGTCCTGCACATTGGTGCCCGACCCCTTGGCGATGCGGATCTTGCGCTTGGCGTTGATCAGTTCGGGCTTGGCACGCTCCTTCAGCGTCATCGATCCGATGATCGCCTCCATATGCACCAGCACCTTGTCGCTGCCGGGCGCCGCCGCCATCGCGTTCTGCGCCTTCTTCATGCCGGGGATCATCCCCGCCAGCGCGCCCAGCCCGCCCATGCGGCGCATCTGCTGAAGCTGGCCGCGCAGGTCGTTCATGTCGAACTGACCCTTGGCGAGGCGCGACGCCATGCGTTCGGCGTCTTCCTGCTGGATCGATTCCGCGGCGCGCTCGACGAGCGACACGACGTCGCCCATGCCGAGGATACGGCCGGCAACGCGTTCGGGATGGAACGCCTCCAGCGCATCGAGCTTCTCGCCCGTACCCGCGAACTTGATCGGCTTGCCCGTCACCGCGCGCATCGACAGCGCCGCGCCGCCGCG
>CAXTVB010000247.1:0-4215 GCA_964247555.1 uncultured Sphingomonas sp.
CCGCGACGATCTGCTCGGCATCAATCTGAAGGTGATGAAGGCGGTCGGCGAGGGAATCAAGGCGAACGCCCCGGACGCGTTCGTGATCTGCATCACCAACCCGCTCGACGCGATGGTGTGGGCACTGCGCGAATTCTCCGGGCTGCCGACGCACAAGGTCGTCGGCATGGCGGGCGTGCTGGACTCGGCGCGGTTCAGCCATTTCCTGGCGGACGAGTTCAAGGTGTCGGTGAAGGACGTGACCAGCTTCGTGCTGGGCGGGCACGGCGACACGATGGTGCCGGTGATTTCCTATTCCACGGTATCGGGCATTCCGGTCCCCGATCTGATCAAGATGGGCAAGTCCACGCAGGAGAAGATCGACGCGATCGTCAAGCGGACCCGCGGCGGCGGCGGCGAGATCGTCGCGCTGCTGAAGACGGGCAGCGCATATTACGCGCCGGCCACCAGCGGCATCGCGATGGCGGAGGCGTATCTCTACGACCAGAAGCGCGTGCTGCCGGCGGCGGCGTTCGTGGAGGGCCAATATGGGCTCGACGGGCTGTATGTCGGCGTGCCGGTGGTGATCGGGGCCGGCGGCGTCGAGCAGATCGTCGAGATCGCGCTGGACGACGAGGCGAAGGCGAACCTGACCGTGTCGGTGGATGCGGTGAAGGAATTGCTGGAGGCGTGCCGGGCGATCGACGTTAGCTTGAAGTAGGACGTGTCATGGCGGATCGCGATCCAGACATCGGTTCCCGAGCCAATTATCCTGCCTATGGCGAGGATTATGCCGCGTGGCTTGGCGCACAAATTCAGTTGCTTGGCGACCGGCAGTTCGACCAGCTCGATCTGGACAATCTCATCGACGAGGTAGGCAGCTTGGGCCGGTCCGACTTTAACGCGTTTGTCAGCGCCATTCGCATCGTCCTGATGCACATGTTGAAATGGGATATCCAGACGGATCACCGTACGCGCAGCTGGGCCAATTCGATCGAGGGTCATCGCGACCGCGTCGTGCAGGATCTCGAGGACAGCCCCAGCTACAAGTCCAGGATCAATGAGGCTGTGCGCAAGGCCTATCGCCAGGCGCGTTACGAAGCTGCAGGCGAGACGCGCCTGCCGCTTGCCCGTTTTCCCAAAGATTGCCCTTTCACCTTCGACGACATCATGACGCGCGAGCATCACTTGCGCGACGTGCCCCCCGACGAAGTGCCTCGTGGAGACCAAGACTTATGAGCATCCTCGTCGACAAACACACCAAGGTCATCACCCAAGGGATGACCGGCAACACCGGCAGCTTCCATACCCAGGCGGCGCTCGATTACGGTACGCAGATGGTCGCCGGGGTCACGCCGGGGAAGGGAGGCACCACGCATTTGGGCCTGCCCAACTACGACACCGTCGCCGAGGCCGTGGCCGCGACCGGTGCGACCGCGTCTGTCGTGTACGTCCCGCCCCCCTTCGCGGCGGATTCGATCCTGGAGGCGATCGACGCGCAGGTCCCGCTGATCGTGTGCATCACCGAAGGCATTCCGGTGCTCGACATGGTCAAGGTCAAGCGCGCGCTGTCGGGCAGCAAGTCGCGCCTGATCGGTCCGAACTGCCCCGGCGTGCTGACGCCGGGCGAGTGCAAGATCGGGATCATGCCCGGCAGCATCTTCAAGCAGGGATCGGTCGGCGTCGTCTCGCGCTCGGGTACGCTGACCTATGAGGCGGTGTTCCAGACCTCGAACGCCGGGCTCGGCCAGACCACCGCGGTCGGGATCGGCGGCGATCCGGTCAACGGCACCAACTTCATCGACGTGCTCGAACTGTTCCTGGCGGACGATGCGACCAAATCGATCATCATGATCGGCGAGATCGGCGGGTCGGCCGAGGAAGAGGCCGCGCAGTTCCTGATCGACGATGCGAAGCGCGGCCGCAAGAAGCCGATGGCGGGCTTCATCGCCGGCCGCACCGCGCCCCCCGGGCGGCGGATGGGTCATGCCGGCGCGATCGTGTCGGGCGGCCAGGGCGGCGCCGAAGACAAGATCGCGGCGATGGAAGCGGCGGGGATCCGGGTTTCGGCTTCGCCTTCGCTGCTCGGCGAGACGCTGCTGGACGTGTTGAAGGGCTGATCTGACTTTCCCTCTCCCGTCGGGAGAGGGAGGGAGCCGCCAAAGGCGGCGGAAGGGTGAGGGCGATGGGGCCCAACTCACCCTCACCTTCCCACCCGCTTCGCGGGCGGGCCCCTTCCTCTCCCAGCGGGAGAGGAGAGAGAGGTAAAGATGGGCTACGAAGGCCAGGATTTCAGCGACATCGCCGCCGGCGTCAGCCCGGCGTTCGTGGAGACGTTGTACGCGCGCTTCCGCGACAAGCCGGACAGCGTCGAGTCCGGCTGGCGCGCGTTCTTCGAGGGGCTGGAAGGCTCCGCAGGCGGGCCGAGCTGGGCGAACGCCGCATGGCCGCTGGCCACGACGGACGACCTGACCGCGGCGCTCGATCCCACGCAGATGGAGCCCGCGGCCAAGCCCGCCAAGGGCAAGCCCGCGCCGGCCCCCGCCGCCACGGCCGCCCCCGCGGTCGACGTCACCAAGGCCGCCTCCGACGCGATCCGTGTCCAGATGCTCATCCGCACCTACCGCGTGCGCGGGCATCTCGCCGCCGATCTCGACCCGCTGGGGCTCGCGCGCCAGCACCTGCCCGCCGATCTCAGCACCGAATATCACGGCTTCTCCGACGCCGACCTCGACCGGCCGGTCTATCTCGGTGGTACGCTCGGCCTCGAATGGTCGACCGCCCGCGAGGTCGTCGACATCCTGCGCGCGAATTACTGCGGCAAGGTCGGCCTCGAGTACATGCACATCGCCGATGTCGACGAGCGTCGGTTCCTGCAGGACCGGATGGAGGGCAAGGACAAGGCGATCCAGTTCAGCCCCGAAGGCAAGCGCGCGATCCTGACCAAGGTGATCGAGGCGGAGCAGTGGGAGAAATTCCTCGGCCGCAAGTACGTCGGCACCAAGCGGTTCGGGTTGGACGGCGGCGAGAGCATGATCCCCGCGCTCGAATCGATCATCAAATATGGCGGCCAGTTCGGCGTGAACGAGATCGTGTTCGGCATGGCGCACCGCGGCCGATTGAACGTGCTGGCGAACGTGATGGCCAAGCCCTTGCGCGTCATCTTCCACGAATTCGGCGGTGGTTCGGCGAACCCGGAAGAGGTCGGCGGGTCGGGGGAGGTGAAATATCACCTCGGCACCTCGACCGATCGGCAGTTCGACGGGATCAAGGTCCATATGTCGCTGGTCGCGAACCCGTCGCACCTCGAGGCCGCCGACCCGGTGGTGCTGGGCAAGACGCGCGCGATCCAGACGATCTCGGACGATCTTAAGGAACATCTCCACGCCCTGCCGGTGCTGATCCACGGCGATGCGGCATTCGCGGGGCAGGGGATCGTGTGGGAATGCCTCGGCTTCTCCGGCATCCGCGGCTACAATACCGGCGGCTGCGTCCACTTCATCATCAACAACCAGATCGGCTTCACGACGTCGCCTCAGTTCGCGCGTTCGTCGGACTATCCGTCGGATGTCGCCAAGGGCGTCCAGGCACCGATCTTCCACGTGAACGGCGACGATCCGGAGGCGGTGACGTTCGCGACCAAGATGGCGATGGAATTCCGGCAGAAATTCCACCGCGACATCGTCATCGACATGTGGTGCTATCGCCGCTTCGGCCACAACGAGGGCGACGAGCCGAGCTTCACCCAGCCGCTGATGTACGACAAGATCCGCCAGCATCCCGGCGTCAGCGCGGTCTATGGCCAGCGGCTGATCGAGGAGAAGGTCGTCGACCAGGCGTGGATCGACAAGGACGTCCACCAATACACCACGTTGCTGGAAGGCGAGTTTGAGGCGGGCGCGGCGTACAAGCCCAACAAGGCGGACTGGTTCGCCGGCCGCTGGTCGGGGCTGCACGCCCCGGCGGATGCGGAGAGCGCGCGGCGCAACCTGGAGACGGGGGTCAGCCAGAAGCTGTTCGACGCGCTGGGCCGGACGCTGACGACGGTGCCGGGCGACCTGACGATCCACAAGACGCTGGGCCGCGTGATCGACGCCAAGCGCGAGATGTTCAAGACCGGCGCCAATTTCGACTGGGCGACGGGCGAGGCGCTGGCGTTCGGATCGCTGCTGTCGGAGGGGTACGGCGTCCGCCTGTCGGGTCAGGATTCGGGCCGCGGCACCTTCTCGCAGCGCC
>CAXTVB010000248.1:0-299 GCA_964247555.1 uncultured Sphingomonas sp.
AATCTAGGTTGGCAAAAGCGTGATCGAGCGGCTTCCGCCCGAGCGCTTTCGGCTCCTCGTCGCGGCGCTTCTCGCGACGACGGCGGTTCAGATGATCGTGACGGGGTGAACGATGCCAACCGGTCTTAGCTTTCTCGTCGCCTTCATAGGCTCTGGGCTAGGCGGTATCGAGACCAGCTTGCCCCGCCGTCCTCAACAGAGCGCATTTGTCGCGTGCCTCGCTTAGCGAAAGCTGCTTACGATGCAGGAGTGGAACATCGATGGTTCCGTCTCCTGCGCGCGGTGCGGGATCGAACGCC
>CAXTVB010000248.1:309-4167 GCA_964247555.1 uncultured Sphingomonas sp.
GTCCGATATCGCGCCGGTGGCCAACGACCTGCACTCGGAACAGCCACCACCTACTGCCGCTGGGCTTCACAATTAGGTACAGCCCTCCCCATCTGCATGCCGCCCTCGCTTGGCGCTTCGAGCGCTGGCAACCGTCAATTTTGCGAAAATTTTGTCCCCCAACTGTTCCCCACTGTTGATCGGTTCAACACGAGCGTTAACGAACGGCTGCAAGCAGTCGCGTTTGGCTTTCCAAGGTCTGCCCGACTCCCGTGCACCTCGGCGAACTACCCCGGACAAGGCTGCCGTGCCTACTCAGGGAGCCACCGCCCGGCCGGCGCGTTGGACGGGGCATGCGACAGGCCAGCCACATCCTCACCATCGACGGCACGGGCCCGGGCCTGACCGACATCACGGCCTCCGTCGCACGCTGGGTGGACGCGCAAGACATGCGCGAGGGGGTGTTGACGATCTTTTGCCGGCACACCTCCGCCTCCGTGATCGTCAATGAAAACGCCGCGCGCGCGGTGCGTCACGATATCGAGGCGTATTTCGCCCGCATCGCGCCCGAGGACGACGCCGCGTACCTGCATGACGACGAGGGCCCCGACGACATGCCCGCGCATCTTCGCACCGCGCTGACGGGGGTGAACCTTTCGATCCCGCTGATCGGCGGCACGCTCGCGCTGGGCACGTGGCAGGGGATATTCCTGTTCGAACATCGCCGCCGACCGCACCGCCGCACCGTCGCGCTCCACCTCATCGGCGAATGAACTGATCTCGATCGTAGTGAATATTCGTTCACGGAGCCAACCCGTTCATCAACCGTTCCACATCCGATAGCCAATATGGGGCATTCCACCGCATTGGCGCACGGACGGAGATCATTCATGGCTTTTTCGATCGGTCGCAAGACCATGCTCGCCGCGCTCGCGTCGAGCACCCTCATGGTCGCGGGTTGCGCGACCGAGACGACGTTCCGCCCCGCGACGGGGCAGGGTTTCGACCGCCAAGGCTATAGCGATCGGAAGATCGAGCCCGGTCACTTCCTGGTCAGCTTCGCCGGCAACAGCGTGACGTCGCGCGATACCGTCGAACGCTATCTGTTCTTCCGCGCCGCGCAGCTGACGCTGGAACAGGGATATGATTATTACGTGATGGCGGACCGCGATACGAAATTGCAGTCGCGGACCTATTCCACCCCCGGCGTCGGCGGGCCCTGGGGCTATGGCGGCTTCGGCGGATATTGGGGTCCGTCGTGGAATTTCTACGGCCGCGGCTATGGCTGGCGCCGGTTCGGCGGCGGGTTCGGCTATGGCGGGTTCGGCGGCTTCGGCGGCTTCGGAGACGATTTCAACGTGCAGACGATCGATCGCTTCCAGGCGACGGCGGAGATCGTGATGCGCCGGGGTCCGATCCCGCAAGGCAATATCCGTGCCTTCGACGCGCACAAGGTCGTCGAGACGATCGGACCGAGCGTCGTATTGCCGAAGTAAGCGTATCGGCGGCGTCGCCCGGGGGCGCGCCGCCGGCTTTTAGCCGATGGTGCCGCCGTCGCTGCCGCGCGCCAGGATGCGCCCCATCGCGTCGAACAGGGCGTCCATCGCCACGGGTTTGAACAGCACCTCGTCCGCACCGGCAGCAAGGCATTGGTCGCGCAGGTCCACCGCGGCGTCTGCGGTCACGACGATGATCGGCACATTGGCTTTCGCATCGGTGCGCGACCGGATGTGGCCGATCGCGGTCAACCCATCCATGCCCGGCATCCGCAGATCGACCAGCAACATCGCATATTCATTCGCGTCGAGCAGCCGCAGCCCCTCCTCGGCGCTTTCGGCCTCGGTCATGGTGGCACCGGCGACGTCCAGCATGTCCCGGACCACGCGCCGGTTCATCCTGTCGTCTTCGATGAAAAGTACGTTCATATCCGTTGCTTTTCAGGCCTGACCGGGGGTGATACATAGGTTATCATTGTCGTGTATACTATTGCGTCAAGCGGCGCGCGGTACAAGATGCGCGATCGGGTCGTCGTCGACCGCGTCGAACAGTCGATTGACCAGCACCGCACCGCTGACCGGCTTCGCGACGATCAAGTCGGTTCCCGTCGCCATCAGCCCCGCCTGTTCCTCCGCCGCCGCCATCGGCCATAGCAATACCGTCCGGACTCCCAACGCCCGCGCCGCGTCGGCCAGCGAAGCAAGCGCCGCCATCGGATCGGCATCCGCGCGGATCGTCGCGTCGTCGATCAGGACCTGCGCGACCCGCATCGCGGGCAGGCATGCCGCCGCCTCCGCCGCCGATGATGCGAACGCCACCGTCCCCGCCTGCGGTGCCAGCAGTGCGCGCAGCATCGCGCGGCCGATCGGATTGCGATCGACGATCAGGATACCGGGCCCGCCCTCCCCCGCGGTCTGGCATGCGACGACCGGCTCGGCGCGCACCAGCGGCAACGAAACGGTGAAGGTCGATCCCTGGCCCACCACGCTGTCCACCACGATCGTGCCGCCCATCGCGTGCGCCAGGTTCCGGCAGATGGCGAGGCCGAGCCCCGTCCCCCCGAATTGCCGCGTGGTCCCGGCATCCGCCTGACGGAAGGATTCGAAGATCTCTCCGGTCTTGTCCGCGGCGATGCCGATCCCGCTGTCCTCGATCGCGATGCGGTAACGATCGTCGCCGTCCGCCGCGACGGTCAGCGCGATGCGGCCCGACGGCGTGAATTTCAGCGCGTTGGACAGCAGGTTGAATATGATCTGCCGGACCCGCGCCGCATCGCCCTCGATCATCTGCGGGCTGCGGTCCAGATCGCGCACGAACGCGATGCCTTTCGCCGCCGCCTGATCCTCCCACAGCCGGGTGGCGTCGCGGATCGTCGCGGCGAGATCGAACGGCGCGCGTTCGATGGTCAGGTTGCCCGTCTCCATCTTCGCCACGTCCAGGATGTCGTCGACCAGCGCGCGCATCGTGATCCCGGCGCCATGGACGATCCCCAACCGGTCGCGCGTATCGCCGCCGATCGACGCATCCGCCAGCATCACCTGCGTCATGCCCAGGATGCCGTTCAGCGGGGTGCGGATTTCGTGGCTGGTCGTCGCGAGGAATTCGGTCTTCGCCGCCAGCGCCTTTCCGAGCGCCGCGTTGGTCTGCGCAAGATCCGCGTTCGCGGCGTCGACGCGCAGGCGACTGCGGCGGCTGGTCACCAAGGCGAAGACCAGCAGCAGTACGACGATCGCCGCTGCAGCGGACGTCACGACGAAGGCAAAGCGCTCGGTTCTCGCTTGTCGACGCTCGTAACCGATGCTGCGCTGCAATTCGTCCGCCTTGATCTTGGCGAAATCGAACCGCGCCGCCATCAGCGCGGTGCTGGTGGTCGTCGCGAGCTTGGTTGCCTGATCGTCTAGGCGTTTGAGCGCGACCAAATGCGCGAGCGCGATGTCGGGTCGCCCGATCGCGCTGTAGACGTCATACGCGATCTGGTGAGCGTCGGTAAACGAAATGGTGGTGTGCTTCAGATCGACATCGACGAATGCGCGATCGATCAGCGCGCGGGCATCGGCGCGATGACCGTGCTGCAAGGCCGCTTGCGCCCGCACCGACAGGATGAACGGCTCGTCCGGCAGACCGGCGCGGCGCGCGACGGCGATCGCCTCCGCGATCGACGCGTCCGCCGCCGACAACTCGCCACTCGCCAACTGGCAATGTGCGAGATTGGCCCAGATCTGCGACGTCAATGTCGGGCTCTTCAGGTCCTTCGCCAATCCCAACGCCGCACGAAATTGCGCTTCGGCGTCGCGATAACGGTTGATCTTCTCCAGCACCAAGCCGCGATTGTTATCGATCGAAACCGCCAGCTTGGGGTCGGATTTCACCAGGTCGTTGGCC
>CAXTVB010000249.1:0-4151 GCA_964247555.1 uncultured Sphingomonas sp.
GTGACCGAGGATCATCCCGACCGCAACGACGCCCAATGGATGAAGCACACCATCGCCAGCTTCACGGGCTGGGGCGGGGTCGGGGGTGCGCCGACGATCTATTACCGGCCGGTGCATGATTATACGCTCACCGACGATGCGGAATACATCAAGCCGAACAAGCGGGTGTATTGATGGGCTTGGCCGGGCGGGTTAGTCGATCCGCCCGGCCGCCAGCTTATAGGCCAGGCTACGATCGCGCCTACCGACGGCTACGACGATCACCGTCACTCGGCCATCATCGACGCGGTACACCAATCGATATCCCGCCGCGCGCAGCTTGATCTTGTAGCAATCGGGCATGTCGCTCAGCCGGGCGCTATTCACGCGAGGGTTTAGAAGTCGCTCGGCCAGTTTCTTCCCGAATTGGCTGCGAACATTGCCGCCGAGCTTGTCCCACTCCTTCTTCGCATCGCGTAGGAAAACGAGCTTACAGGTCGTCAAGCGAGACCTCGATCTCCTCCTGACCGGCCCGAGACCGGACGATCTCGGCCAGTTCCAGATCATCGAGCCGATCCAGCATTTCTTCCCATGCGGCGGCAGGGACGAGATAGGCAGCGGGAGTGTTCCGATTGAGGACCGCGACAGGAAACCCGCCCGCGGCATCGATTACAGCGGAAGGGTTCTTCTTGAGATCGCTGATGCTGACGCTCGACCCGGCATGTATGGCTTCGATCATGACCTGTTGATAGCACTACTAGTGGGTCGCCACAATATGCCGCTGTGCGCGGAACCCACCGCCAGCCGAACCGTTGCCCCGCCCCATGACCGATACCCAGAACAACGCCCGCAACTATCCGCTGCTCGCCCGCCCGCATGTTCAGCTGTCGGGGCAGGTGAACGACCAGATGTACGCGACCTTCAAGCAGCAGCTCGCCGACGCCCCCACCGAAGGCGCGATCGTCTTCTCGATCACGACGCTGGGCGGCGATCCGGAGATGGCGCGGGCGATGGCGGACGATGTGCGGTTGCTGCGCGACTATACCGGGCGCGAGACGTTGTTCCTGGGCAAGGTCGCGGTGTATTCGGCTGGCGCGACGTTCATGTCCGCCTTCCCGGTCGACAAGCGCATCCTGACCCGTGGCACGCGGCTGATGCTGCACGAGCGCCAGATCACGAAGACGCTGAACCTCAGCGGCCCGCTGCGGATGTGCGTCGCCTCGATCCAGGCGACGCTCCACGAGATCGAGCAATCGATCGACATCGAGGAGGAGGGCTTCCGCGACCTGATCGCGGGCAGCCGCGTGACGTTCGAGGAACTGCACGAAAAGGCGCCCGCCAACTGGTATATCGGCGCGGAAGAAGCGCGCGATCTTGGGTTAGTCCTCGACGTCATCTGACTTGCGCGAGGGGTGCGGAAGGCATAGCTGCAACGCAACAAACCAAGGAGCGTCGCGGCGATGGCCGAGTTCACCCTGCCGAAGAACAGTGTCGTCAAGAAGGGCAAGGCGCATGCCTCGCCGACCGCCGGCAAGCGGCTGAAACGCTTCAAGGTCTATCGCTACGATCCCGACAAGAACGAGAACCCGCGCTTCGACACGTTCGACGTCGATCTCGACGAATGCGGCCCGATGGTCCTCGACGCGCTGATCAAGATGAAGGGCGAGCAGGATTCGTC
Source organism: uncultured Sphingomonas sp. (assembly GCA_964247555.1). Taxonomy (GTDB): domain Bacteria; phylum Pseudomonadota; class Alphaproteobacteria; order Sphingomonadales; family Sphingomonadaceae; genus Sphingomonas. The sequence goes on from CAXTVB010000249.1 coordinate 1,658, forward strand.
GCTGACGTTCCGGCGTTCGTGCCGCGAGGGCATCTGCGGGTCGTGTTCGATGAACATCGACGGCAGCAACGGCCTCGCCTGCACGACCGCGATCGAGGACGTGAAGGGCGAGGTGCGGATCACGCCCCTGCCGCACATGGAGGTCATCAAGGACCTGGTCCCAGACTTCACCCATTTCTACGCGCAATATTCGTCGATCAAGCCGTGGCTGCAGACCGTCACCCCGCCGCCCTCGGGCAAGGAGCGGCTGCAGTCGCCGGCGGACCGCGAGAAGCTGGATGGGCTGTACGAGTGCATCCTGTGCGCGTGCTGCTCGACGTCGTGCCCGAGCTATTGGTGGAACAGCGACAAGTTCCTGGGGCCGGCGATCCTGTTGCAGGCGTATCGCTGGCTGGCGGACAGCCGCGACGAAATGACGGGGGACCGGCTCAACGAGCTTGAGGATCCGTTCCGCCTGTATCGCTGCCACACGATCATGAACTGCGCGACGGTGTGCCCCAAGGGGCTGAACCCCGCCAAGGCGATCGGCGAGATCAAGAAGATGGAAGCCGAGCGGGTTATCTAACCTGTTCCCCGGCGAAAGCCGGGGCCCAGGGTTGCAGGCGTATCGCTCGGGGCTCTGGGCCCCCGCGTTCGCGGGGGAACGAAGTGAGCGAATCTGCCTTCACCGACACCGACGACGCCGCCAATCCCGGCTGGCGTATCTGGTCGCTGACCGATCCTACGCGGTTCAACACGCTGCTCGGGCCGATGCTGTTCCGCGTCGACGGTGGCGTCGCGCGGGTTCGCATGACGCCGGAGCATCGGCATTCGAACCTGCGCGACCATGTCCATGGCGGGGCGTTGCTGGCGTTCATCGACGTCGCGCTGTTCGCCGCCAGTCGCGGGTTCGGGCTCATCACCGCGGGCACGGCGGTGACGCTCGACCTCAACACGCAGTTCATCGGCGGCGGCCGGATCGGGGAGCCGATCGAGGCGCAGGTCGAATGCCTGAAGGAGACGGGCCGGCTGCTGTTCCTGCGGGGGCTGGTGGTGCAGGGCGAGGACGAGACGCGGATCGCGGCGTTTTCGGGGACGATCCGGAAGCCTTCGGCCAGGTGATCGCGTCGCCCTCACCCTTCGCCGCCTTCGGCGTCTCTCCCTCTCCCACCGGGAGAGGGAAGGGGCCCGCTCGCGCAGCGAGTGGGAAGAGTGAGGACAGTCATGGTTGACGTCCTCACCGCCTACGAAACCCTGATCGCTGCCGGCGAACTCCGCCCGGATCCCGAACAGGCCGCCGCCGCCGCCCGCCTCGCCGCGCTCCAGGTCGAACTCGAAGCCGTCCTCCGCCGCGGCAGCGTCCTCTGGCGACTTGCCCGCCGCAAGCCGGTCGCGCCGCGTGGCCTCTACCTCTGGGGCGATGTCGGCCGCGGCAAGTCGATGCTGATGGACCTGTTCTTCGCGAACCTCGACATCCGCCGCAAGCGCCGCGTCCATTTCGGCGCGTTCATGCTGGAGATCCACCAGCGCATCGCCGTCGAGCGCGCGAAGGAACTGGGCGATCCGATCGCGCCCGTCGCCGCGGCCATCGCCGAGGAGGCGCGGCTGCTGGCGTTCGACGAGATGATGGTGACGAACAGCCCCGACGCGATGATCCTGTCGCGGCTGTTCACCGCGCTGATCGATCACGGCGTGACGATCGTCACCACGTCGAACCGCCCGCCGCAGGACCTGTACAAGAACGGCCTGAACCGCGAACATTTCCTGTCGTTCATCGCGCTGCTGGAGGCGCGGCTCGACGTGCTGCCGTTGAACGGACCCGTCGATTATCGCCGCGACCGGCTGGGCGCGATCGATACCTGGCTGGTGCCGAACGGCCCCGCCGCCACCGCCGCGCTGTCCGCCGCCTTCTTCCGGCTGACCGACTATCCCGTCGAGGACGCGGTGCATGTGCCGTCCGAAGACCTGACCGTGCAGGCTCGGACGCTCCATGTTCCCAAGGCGCTGAAGGGCGTCGCGGTCTTCTCGTTCAAGCGGCTGTGCGCCGAGGCGCGCGGCACGGCGGATTATATCGCGATCGCGCGACGGTTCCACACCGTGATCCTGGTCGGCGTCCCCGTGATGGGGACCGACAATCGCAACGAGGCGGCACGTTTCATCGCGCTGATCGATGCGCTGTACGAACACAGGGTCAAGCTGCTCGCCGCCGCCGACGCCGAACCCGAAGCGCTCTATCCCAGCGGGGACGGCGCTTTCGAGTTCCGCCGCACGGTCAGCCGGTTGGAGGAAATGCGATCCGACGACTATCTGGCGCTCGGCCATGGCGCTTAAAGATATTGCGAACGATTAGCGATACCTATCCTTAACGTCCATGCTTTACCGGTTGCCCGAACGGGCGTTCGCGCCTATGCGGCGTGGCCAATCACCCCGCATATCGGACGGAGACGGATTGGAATGGCTCGCAAGAAGATCGCGCTGATCGGCGCCGGCAATATCGGCGGCACGCTCGCGCACC
>CAXTVB010000250.1:0-4149 GCA_964247555.1 uncultured Sphingomonas sp.
CGTAATCCTCGGGGTTCGAGATGTTCCAGCGGACCGAATAGGCCAGGTTGATGATGTTCTGGTCACCGGTCAGCATCAGATTCTCGCCGCCGCCCTCCGGAAAATCCTCGGTCCGGATGTTCTGCACGTCGACCTTCGTCACTTGTGCGATCGGCGCGGGCAAGGTCAGCTGGATGCCGGGATCGAGCGTGCCGGCATAGCGCCCGAAATAGGTGACCACGCCGCGCTGCTGCGGCGCGATGGGGTGGATCGCGGTCAGCAGGATCCACGCCGCGACCAGGATCGCCGCACCGATCGCCCACAACGCGCGGGCGTTGGGCGACGAGGGCAATCCGCCGAAACCGCCGCCCCCGAAACCGCCGCCACCGCCGCGCGCTTTCTTGAGGAATTCATCGAGCGCGGTCGGCCGCACCGGCCCCTTGCGACCGCCGGGGGGTAGCGACCAGGGGTTCCGCGGACCGTCGCCTCCGCCGCCCCCGCTACCGCCATTGTCGTTGCCGCCGCCATTGCCCGAGCCGCCCCAGGGCCCCTTGGGTGCGTCGACGTTCAGGATTTGGGACAGGGGCCGAAGCCAGCGCGGCAAGATCGTCATTGCGCCTTTATAGGAGGGCGGCGGCGGAAAAACAGTGGCAAGGGGCCGCGACGGGCGTATCTGCCCGCGCATGACCGACAATGAAACGATCAAGGTTGCCGTCGAGGCGATTGCAGACGGCCGCGCAACCATAAGATTCGAGGGAGCGCGCGTCGGCGTGGTCCTCGATGCGACGGGCCTCTCCACACCGGACCGTGAGGCGCTGGAGGCGCGGATACGCGTGGTCGCATCGGCGCAGGCGGGGGTCCAAGAGGTGCGCATCGTCGCTACCGCGGAACGCAACGTCCGCCGGCTGGTCGCGGTCGCCAGCGGCAAGGGCGGCGTAGGCAAATCCACGCTCGCCGCGAACCTGGCGATCGCGCTGATGCGCCAGGGGCGGCGGGTCGGGCTGGTCGACGCCGATATCTACGGCCCCTCGCAGCCGCGGCTGATGCAGGCGGAGGGCACGCGTCCGACGGCGAAGGACAAGGTGCTGGACCCCGTCCCCACCCGATACGGCGTGCCGTTGCTGTCGATGGGGCAGCTGGTCGATCCCGGAAAGGCGATCGCGTGGCGTGGGCCGATGGCGGCGGGGGCGCTGGGCCAGCTGGTCGAGGCGGACTGGGGCGCGGTCGATACGCTGGTGCTCGACCTGCCGCCGGGCACGGGCGACGTGCAGCTGACCATGGTGCAGAAATACCGGCCGGCGGGGGCGGTCATCGTGTCCACCCCGCAGGACCTGGCGCTGATCGACGCGACGCGCGCGATCGATTTCTTCGACAAGGTGGGCATCCCAATCATCGGCCTGGTCGAGAACATGGCCGGTTATGTCTGCCCGCATTGCGGCGAAGCGTCGGATCCGTTCGGCCATGGCGGTGCGGAGGCGGCGGCGGCCCGGCTCGGCATTCCGTTCATCGGCCGCGTGCCGTTGACCATCGCGATCCGCACCGCCTCCGATGCGGGCGAGCCGCCCGCTGCGAGCCCTGACGACCAGGTGTTCGCGCCGATCGCGACGCAGGTCGCGGATTGGCTTGCTGCGCACTGACGAAACCGCGCGAGCCCGCGCGGCGTTGTCCCGGATGGATTGCCGAAGGATCGCCCGATGCCACTCACCGCCGATGCCGACATCAAGGCCCTGCTGGAGGGCGCACGCACCATCGCGCTGGTCGGCGCATCGGATCGGCCCGACCGCCCATCCTACCGCGTGATGGCGGCGCTGCAGGACCATGGTTACCGCGTGATCCCGGTCAATCCGCAGATCACGGGCGAGCATGTCCACGGCGAATTCATCTTCCGCGACCTTTCGCAGCTGGAAGATTCGATCGACATCGTCGACATCTTCCGCGGGTCGCATCTGGCCGGTGCCGCCGTCGACGAAGCGATCGCCATCGGTGCGAAGGCGGTATGGATGCAGTTGGGCGTCGTCGACGATGCCGCGGCCGCGCGCGCCGAAGCGGCGGGGTTGCAGGTCGTGATGGACCGGTGCCCGGCGATCGAGCTACCACGGTTGAGGGTGGCGCGGGTCGACGGTAATTCGTGAGATGGAGGACTTGCTTTCTTCGTCACCCCGGGCTTGACCCGGGGCCCCGCTTCTTCTCGTCCGCCGAAACAGCGGGACCCCGGCTCAAGGCCGGGGTGACGGGGAGGCTCAATCGATCGCCGCGACGATCTCCTCCGCGATCGCAGCCGGCGGCCGCATCGCATCGCCCACCATCGTCGCGACGGTGATCCACCGTCCCGCAACCTGCTGCGCCACCATCGAACGATATGCGTTGCGCACGCCCAGTTGCAGCGCCGCATCCGCCTCGTTCTCGTCCAGCGCACGGTCCGTGTAAGACCGCTGCCGCTTCTGCAGGATCTGGTCCAGCGCGCGCGCCGGCGGGGTGTCGAGATAGACGGACAAGTCGGGCAGTCGCAGGCCGAACTGCTTGGTCTCCAGCGCAAGGATCCAGCGTATCAGACGATCGGCGTCGCCGCTGCCGACCTTTGCTGCTTGATAGGCCATGTTCGACGCGACATAGCGGTCGAACACAACAACGTCGTTCGCCGCCGCCACATCGGCGACGTGGCCACGCGATTCGAACCGGTCGAGCGCGTAAAGCACCGCCGCCGATTCGGGGGTAGCGTCACGCGGCAGACGGCCGGAGAGCAATTCGCCCAACATATGCCCGCCGATGGTATCGCCGTAGCGCGGGAACGACACCACCGCGGCGCGCTTGCCTTGCGCGCGCAGCAGGTCGACGACCGCCGCCGATGCCGTGGCCTTGCCCGCGCCGTCCGCACCCTCGATCGCCAGGAAGAGGCTCATTTGCGCTTCCAGGTCTGCGACTTGCAGATGAAATTGGGCACCAGGCATCCGCGCATCGTGATCGTGCCCGGGTCCGCCAGCGTCACCGAAGACCAGACGGTCAGGTTGCGGTCGGGGACGAACAAGGTGCCGGTCCAGCGGTTCTTGCCCGAGGGCGCGAGGTCGCGCAGCAGCTTCGTGCCGACCAGTTCGGGCGTTCCCCCGCTCTTGGCGGCGGCCTCCGCTTCGGGACTGGCGCGCGTCGCCCATCCGCACAGCGCCTTGCCGCACGGTCCGATGCGGACTTCGACGCTGTTCGTGAGGTTATGCCATTGCCCCTCGATCGCCGGCGGGGCGGACGCCGGCGCCCCCGCCTGCGCCGCGGCCAGCAGCGCGAGCGCGACGCGGATCACGAGCGGCGCCGATCAGCCACGAAGCCGCTCGTGATGGCGGATGACCTCGTCGATGATGAAACGCAGGAATTTTTCCGTGAATTCGGGATCGAGCTGTGCGCCTTCGGCCAGCGCGCGCAGCCGCGCGATCTGCGCCTCTTCGCGGCCCGGATCCGCCGCGGGCAATCCGCTCTCGGCCTTGTAGCGGCCGACCGCCTGCGTGACCTTGAACCGTTCGGCGAGGATATGGACGAGCGCGGCATCGATATTGTCGATGCTTTGGCGATAACCGCTAAGCGTATCGTCCGCCATCCGCGCTCTTCCTATACGGCCCCATGCCGCGCCGCCGCCGTTGCCGGGTTTTGCCCAGCCGGGCAAGTGCCGGCTTGCCCCAATGCCGACCCGGGCCGGTGCCCGCTGCGTCCGCAAGGGTTGCGTTCGCGCCGGGTTATCGCCACAGGCTTCGCCTCGACATGAGCGCCACGATCCACCGCCTCGATCCCCGGCCGCAGCCATCGCTCGATCCCATGGTCGCGCTGATCGCCGGCGACCTGAACCTGGTCAACGCGGTGATCCTGGATCGCATGCAATCCGACATCCCGCTGATCCCCGAACTGGCCGGGCACCTGATCGCCGGTGGCGGCAAGCGGATGCGGCCGATGCTGACGCTCGCCAGCGCGCGGCTGATCGGTTATACCGGCAACCGCCATCACCGCCTGGCGGCGGCGGTCGAATTCATCCACACCGCGACGCTGCTGCACGACGATGTCGTCGACGGTTCCGACCTGCGCCGCGGCAAGCGGACCGCGAACATCATCTGGGGCAATCCCGCCAGCATCCTGGTCGGCGATTTCCTGTTCAGCCGCGCGTTCGAACTGATGGTCGACGACGGCAGCCAG
>CAXTVB010000251.1:0-4062 GCA_964247555.1 uncultured Sphingomonas sp.
GTCGGTCGCAAAGGGGCAGGCCTTGCTGCGGTTCGATGACGTGAAGTTGAGGAACGAACTCAGTCTCGCCGAACAACGCCTGCAGGTCGCGCGCGCCAAAGTCGATGCGGTCGCCTCGGCGACCTTCGGCGATGCGACGCAGGGCCGCGGTATCTCGATCGCGCAGGCCGAGTATCAGCTCGCCGCGGCCGAATATGGCTATGCGAAGGACATGCTGGCGCGCGCGCGCGTCGCCGCGCCGTTCGCCGGCATCGCCGCCTATACCGATCGTCACGACTGGGAAGGCCGCGCGGTCGAGACCGGGCAGCCGATCATGGAAATCGCCGACCCTTCGCAAGTCCGCTACCGCATCGACCTGCCGACGCGCGCGCAGATGCCGCTCGCGCCGGGCAGCGCGGTGACGGTGTGGCTGGATAGCCAGCCGCTCTGGTCGCAAGGCGCGACGCTGGCGAATGCCAGCTACCAGGCGCGTACGACCGCCGACGGGACGCTCGCCTTCGCGCTCGACGCCGTACCGGCCGATGGCGCGACGCCGCGGATCGGGTCGCGCGGGACGGCGCGGGTGAGGGGACCGTGGGCACCACTCGCCTATGCGATGCTCAAGCGTCCGATCGCGGGTTTGCGGCAGTATCTGGGGGTGTGAGGTACGTGCAACGACCGTCACCCTCACCCTTCGCCGCCTTCGGCGTCTTTTCCCTCTCCCGCTGGGAGAGGGAAGGGGCCCGTTCGGCGCAGCCGAGTGGGAAGGGTGAGGGCGACGCCCTTTGACCCAAGCCTTCCCCCTCCCCCAACTGCGCCAGGAACTGCGCGTCGATCCCGGCGCGCCGCTTCCGTCCGGCGCCCCGGGCTTCATCCTGTTCGATCCGCTTCGCAATTTGTTCTTCCAGATCGGCGCGCTCGAACAGCGCGTCGTGGCGCATTGGCGGCAGGGCGAGGCGCATGCCGTCCGCGACGCTCTGATCGCGGAGGGCGAGGAGCCCGAGGCGGTCGAGGATGCGATCGTCGCGTTCCACGAATTCGCGACCAGCAACAGCCTGACCCGCGACGCCGCGGTCCCCGTTCTCGCCGCACGCGAACGGGCGGCGCGGCGCGATTGGTGGCGCTGGCTGCTCGACCATTATCTGTTCATCCGCGTGCCCCTGGTCCGTCCCGCGCGCTTCCTCGATGCGACATTGCCCTATGCGCGCAGGATCTGGTCGCGACCGGGGGTCGCGATCCTGGCCGCGCTCGCGCTCGTCGGGCTGTTCCTCGTCACCCGGCAATGGGACGCGTTCACCGCTTCGTTCGCCGGGCTGCTGAGCGCGGAAGGCTTGTTCGCCTATGCCTGCGCGCTGCTGGTCGTGAAGACGTGCCACGAACTCGGCCACGCCTATACCGCCACGCGCTACGGCGTACGGGTGCCGGCGATGGGGGTCAGTTTCCTCGTGATGGTGCCGGTCCTCTACACCGACACCAGCGGCGCGTGGCGGCTGCGGTCGCGGCGGCAGCGTATGGCGATCGATGCGGCGGGGATCCTCGCCGAACTCAGCGTCGCGGCGGTCGCGATCTTCCTCTGGTCGTTTCTCCCCGACGGACCGGTGCGCACGGCCGCGTTCATCCTGGCGACGACGAGTCTCGCGACCAGTCTGCTGGTGAACGCGAGCCCGTTCATGCGCTTCGACGGCTATTATATCCTGTCCGACCTGATCGGCGTACCGAACCTGGCGTCGCGGGCGTTCGCGGTGGCGCGCTGGCGGCTGCGCGAGTTGCTGTTCGCGCTCCGCGAGCCGATGCCCGAACCGCTGCCGACCGCGCATGTCCGCATGCTGACCGCCTATGCCTGCGTCACCATCGTCTACCGCGCGACGCTGTACGTGGGCATCGCGCTCCTCGTCTATCACAGCTTTTTCAAGGCCCTGGGGCTGGCGCTCTTCGCCGTGGAGGTTTCCGTGTTTCTTGCCCGCCCCGTGATCGCCGAACTGCGCGAATGGCGCATGCGTGCCGTGTCGATCCGCGCCAGCAAGCGTGCGCGGATCGTCGCCGCGCTAGGCGCGATCGCGGTCACCCTGCTGTTCCTGCCGATCGACCGATCGATCGGATTGCCGGCGGTCCTGACCCCGGTCGCCGACACGCCGCTGGGGCTGGGCGATCCGGCGCGGGTCGAACGCGTGCTGGTGGCGAATGGCGCAGCGGTCGTCGCCGGCCAACCGCTCGTGATCCTGTCCTCGCCCGATCTCGTCCTAGGTGCCGCGCAGTCGCGCCTGCGGATCGCGCAGTTCGAAAGCCAATTGGACCGCGGCGTCGCGGATCGGCAGGATCTGGCCGACACCTCCGTCCTGCAACGCGACCTGTCGGCCGAGCAGGACCGGCTTGCCGGGCTGGAACGCCGGACCTCGGCGCTGACCCTGCACGCCGGTACGGCGGGCCGCGTCGTCGACCTGCCCGACGGCCTGCGCCCCGGCAGTTGGGTCAGCGGACGTACCCCGTTGCTGCGCGTCGTCAGCCCCGGACGCTACGACGTGGTCGCCTTCGCACCCGAGGCCGAGGCGTGGCGGATCATGCCCGGCGCGATCGGCCGGTTCGTGCCCGCCGCCGCGGCAGGCACCGCCTGGCAGGTCCGGCTTGACGAGATCGGCGCCAGTGCGATCCGGACGCTCGACCAGCCGATGCTCGCGGCGAAGAACGGCGGCCCGATCGCGACCGCACCGGCGACCAAGGACGATCTCACCCCGGATCACGCCACCATCGCGCTGCATCTGGTGGCGGAACAGCGCGACGCGGCCGTGCTGCCGCAACCGATCGCCGGCCGTGTGATCCTTCCGGCGCGCGGGCAGAGCATCGCGGCGCGGATCGCCCGTCAGATCGGGGTGGTGCTGACGCGGGAGACGTCGCTGCAGTAGCGCACCCCTTCCGTCATGCCGGACTTGAGTCGGCATCCATCGGGCCGCGCGTTCGCATGCTCATTATTCGCGGCGCGATGGACCCCGGAGCAAGTCCGGGGTGACGGTTAGCGGGTTTTCGCAGGAAACCCCTCAATCGATCGGCGTCACCGACAGCACCGTAATCGCATCCTCCCGCTCACCGAACGGCAGCACGTCCCCCGGTTCCGCCGCCATCAGCGCGCGGGCGAGCGGGGCGGAATAGGCGATGCGGTCGCTGGCGGGGTCGGCTTCGTCGTCGCCGACCAGCGCGATGTGCCGGGTGTGGCCGGCCATACGGACCTCCACGATCGTGCCGAACCCGGCGCTGCCGTCCGCGGGCGGAGGGGTCAGCGCGGCGGTGATGCGGCGGGTATGCCAATAGCGAAGGTCGCGGCGCAGCTTGTCCGCGGCTTCACCCTCGGCCGCGGCCAGCGCCGCGTCGAGCGCCGCGATCCGCTCGCCGATCAGCGCCAGCCCGCGCGCGGTCACCAGGTTCGCCGCCGCCGGGATCGGCAGCTCGAACTTGGGTTCCAGATGCTCCTCGTCGCTCTCGCGACGGAATGCCACGCTCATGAAATCGTCGATCCTTTCGGTGCCGGACGTTCGTCCCGATCATGGACAGTTGGGGCCGGTCGGTGGCTTAACCACCTTTGTAGATAGCCGGAATCGTAAACAAGGCGTTAACGTCGGGCTATGACCAGACGCCTCGTCCTCACCACCGAATCCGCCCGCCACCCGTTTCGCGCGTCGCTGCCGCCGCCCGTCGAAATCCGGGCCCCGCGCAGCGACGATCACGACTGGAAGCTGTTCGCGCTCAGTTTCGGCGCGTTCTTCACCTGCTTCTACACGTTCCTGTTCTAGGGCTCGCTCAATCGCAGGCGCGGTGGAGCAATTGCGCGAGCCACGCGGCGACCACGCACATCCCCGCGACCAGGAACAGCATGTCCGCCGGGCCGACGCCCAGCGAGCTGATGAACAGCACGGCGACCGACCCGATCGCCATCGCGAAGGAATTGACGACGTTGTTCGCCGCCACCGTCCGCGCGGTCTGGTCGGGCGCGACGGTGGTCGTCAGGAACGCGTAGAGCGGCACCACGAACATCCCGCCGGTGATCGCGATCGCCAGCAGGGTCGCGAAGATCGGGATCGCGCCCGGCTGCTG
>CAXTVB010000252.1:0-4031 GCA_964247555.1 uncultured Sphingomonas sp.
CGCAGCGGCGTCTTCCAGCCGCCATGGCCGGCAAACGCCTCGGGTGCCTTCTTCTTCACCGCGGCCCACGCCTTGGGCAGATCGTCCTCGTTCGCGCCGCCTGCGACCTGGACCCAGATACGCACGGGGTTCGATCGTGCGGCCTTGCGTTCGGCGGCGGCTTCGGCCTTCGCTTCCTTGTCGGCCGCGGCTTTCTCCTCTGCCGCCGCCTTCTTCGCGGCGAGCGCCTTCGCCGCGGCGGCGGCCTTGCGATCCGCGGCCTTGCGCTGGGCGGGCGTCGGTTCGGGATCGTCCGCAGGCGCGGCCTCCGCGGCGGCGTCACGCCGTCCGCGTGCGCTCCGCGATGGCTTCGTCTCGGCGATTCCCGGCGTCGCGCGGGCGGGGCCGGCCGCATCGAGTTCCGACGCCGGGATCGACAGCCCGGCGATGATCCGCGCCAGCACCGCATCCTCGCCGCGCACGCGCCGCCCCTCGACCCGGCGCGTCGTCGCGGTGCCGGCGAGCGCGCCGAAGCCCGGCGTCGGCAGCGGCGCTGCGCTCGCCGGTTCGGGCGCCGGATGCCGGGTGATAGGCACCGTCTGCACCACCGCCACGGACGGGCCGAAGACCTGACCCGCCGGAACGGCGGCGGTCGGCGCTGTCGCGGCCGGGGTCGTCGCAGCGACCGCCACGGGTGCGGAGGTCACGCCGAGCGTCGCCGGCGACTCCGCCGCTGCGGCCAGCGTCGCCGGCGACGGGCGCACGGGCGTTGTTGCGACGATGGCCGGCGGACTCGCGGCGACGGGTCCGGTCCGCGTCGCGACCGCTGCGGGGACCGTCGCGCGGGGACTGGCCGTGGCGACCGTCGCCGGCGCGGGCCGGACGATGGTCGGCGTGACCGTCGTCGGTCGCACGGCCGATGCGACGGTCGCACGCTGATCGCGCGGCGTCGGGATCGGCGGCAGCGTCGCGGCCTGCGCGACCTGGACCGGCGCCGCCTGGACGACGGTCGTCCCGCGACCGCGCCGGTCCTTGCGGCCCTTGCGCGTCTCGGCTGCGGGCGCGGGCACGACAACGGCGACCGCGACGGGTTCGGCCGGCAGCGGCGTGGTCGCCGGTGCGAGCCGCGCGTCGGCGATCCGTTCCGGGCTGGTCCGGACCTCGCCGAAATGCACCGCGAACGCGCGGTCGATCGCATCGAGTGTCGGCAGCCGTTCGAAAAACGGTTGCAGCCCCTGCGCCATGCCGCCGGGCATCATCGTCGTCGCGATATGCTCCGCGCCAGCGATATCGCCGTTCATCGCCAGCACGAACGCGCGCGACCGCCAAGCGGCGCGATCGGTGCTGGTCAACAGCGGCGTCAGCGCGTCGAGCGCCTGTTGCTTCTTGCCCGAAATGCCCAGCGACAGCGCATAGCGGCGGATCGTCTCGTCGTCGTTCGGCGCCTGTTTCAGCGCGAGCCGATAATCGCGCTGGGCGTGGGGCTGGTCGCCGATCAGGTCGTAGGCCAGCCCACGATCGCCCGCGAACGCCTCGGGCGCGAGACCGAAGCTTTCGGCCTGCGCGAAATAGCGCAGCGCTTCGCCCGGACGCTCGTTGCGGACGAGCAGCGACGCCTCCCCCGCCTTCACCCGCGCGCTGCGCGGATCGACCTTGTCCGCGCGGGTGAAGAACGCCGCGGCGGCGGTCAGGTCGTCGAGCTTGATCGACAGCATGCCGGCGGTGACGAGCGCGTCGAGGTCCTGCGGATTGGCGGCAAGGCGACGGATCTGGTCCGCCAGCCGATCGGCATCGGTCGTCCCCGGCAGCGGCTGGACGACGGCCTGCGCGGAGGCGACCGCGGGGGCGCCCGCGAATGCGAGCGCCAGCGACAGCAAGGATAGGGAACGGAGCAACATGCGTCGTCGATGCTAGAGGGCAGAGCGCTGCGGACGGCAACCGGGGGTTGCAAGCGCCGCGATGAAGCGAGCCGGTGCGGCGACGAACGGGCGGGAGGGATCGATCTCGCGCGTACGCCTGCCCCGAGCACCGTTCTCCTGCGAACGCAGGAGTCCAGGGTTACGCGCGTTTTACCTTGGTATCCTGGGCTCCTGCGTTCGCAGGAGAGCAGCAGGACTAGCGGATCTACACCCATCCCCGGCCTTAGCCGGCGGGGGGCAAATCGTACCGTGAAAGCAGATCCTACTGGTTGTTCTGCCGGTTCAGGAACCGAGGGATGTCGAGCGGTGGGTCCTCGGGCGCATCCTCCTCGCGCGCGGTGCCGCGGGCGGCATTGGACATGCGTTCGAACAGCGTACCGCCCAGCTTCACGCGCGGGGTCGCCAGCGGTTCGGCGGCGGGCGCCTCGGCACCGGGGGCGATCCAACGACGGCGACCGCCATCGGCGGATGGCGTGCCGAAGGAAGGCGCAGCGCCCGCAGCCGGCGGCGTCGCCGCGGTCGAGGTGCCGAACGCGCCGTCGTCGAAGGTGCGCGGCGGGGTGGAGACGATCGTCTCCGCGCCCAAGACCAGTTCCTCGTCCGCCGCATCCGCGGTCTCGGGCTGGGCGTCGGCGGCGACGGCCTCGGCGGTCGCGTGATCGCTCGCTTCCGGTGCGGATGTCGGCGCAGGTTCGGCGACCGGTGCGGTCGCGGCCGGGGCGGCGGGTTCGCTCGGGCGGAACGAGGTGGGCGTCTCTTCCCCCTTGCGCGCGCCGCCGAAGCTGAAGCTGCGGGTCGGTTCGGCGACCGTCGCGGGGCGGGCGCTCGCCTCGATGCCGGTCGCCACGACCGACACGCGGATCTTGCCCTCCAGCTCGGGATTGAACGCCGATCCCCAGATGATGTTGGCATCGGGATCGACCAGGTCGCGGATATGGTTCGCCGCCTCGTCGACCTCGAGCAGGCGCATGTCGTCGCCGCCGGTGATCGAGATGATGACGCCCTTCGCGCCCTGCATCGACACGCCGTCCAGCAGCGGGTTCGCGATCGCCTTCTGCGCCGCCTCCAGCGCGCGGTTGTCGCCGCTCGCCTCGCCGGTGCCCATCATCGCCTTGCCCATTTCCTGCATCACGCTGCGGACGTCGGCGAAGTCGAGGTTGATGAGGCCGGGCATGACCATCAGGTCGGTGATGCCGCGCACGCCCTGCTGCAGCACCTCGTCCGCCATCGTGAACGCCTCCTTGAAGGTCGTGTTCGCATTGGCGATCAGGAACAGGTTCTGGTTCGGGATGACGATCAGCGTATCGACGTATTTCTGCAGCTCCTCGATGCCCGCCTCGGCGGACTTGGATCGGCGATTGCCCTCGAACGCGAACGGCTTGGTGACCACGCCGACGGTCAGGATGCCCATGTCGCGCGCCGCCTTGGCGATCACCGGGGCCGCGCCCGTCCCCGTACCGCCGCCCATGCCGGCGGCGATGAAGACCATGTGCGTGCCCTCGAGTTGCTTGGCGAGGCTGTCGATCGTTTCTTCCGCCGCGGCGCGCCCGATTTCCGGACGGCTGCCCGCGCCCAGCCCCTGCGTGATCTTCGCGCCCAGCTGGATGCGCTGCTCCCCCCCGGCAGCGCAGCGCCTGAGGGGGCGCCCTCCGGTGCCACGTCAGGCGAGAAGAAGGTGCTTGGGCAGGCCACGTGGGAGGAGTCCAAGGAGCGCCACGCGCAGCGCAGCAGCGTGCAGATGCCGCGCATGGTGTACACGCTGCGCGTGGAGGTGCAGCGCCTGCAGGTGAAGGTGCAGGAGGCGGAGGCGCGCGCGAGCGCCAGCCAGCGCATCGCCGAGGAGGCGCAGCGCGAGCTGCAGGCGGTCGCAGCCGCGGGCACCTCCCCCCTGGCCTCGCAGGCCCGCCAGGCTATGGATGCTGAGAAGGCCCTGCTGCGCCAGCAGCTCATGGTGCAGGCCTGCCCTCTCTGTCTTCTGCTGAGCCTCAGCCCTGCTGGGTAGCCTACTGTACAGAAGCACACCGCGCACACTCTGCAGTCGGTGCCTCCCCTCCTGATCAGACCATAAGATCCGGCCCCTACGAGCATGACTTTGCCCTGTTCCGGGGGCGGAGCTCGAAAACAATGCTCCGC
>CAXTVB010000253.1:0-4013 GCA_964247555.1 uncultured Sphingomonas sp.
GGCGGAAGAGGCGACGCGAATCGCGATGCGGCGCGACCGGCTGCTCGCCGCGCTGACGCTGACCGCGGGCATCGGACTGTTGCTTGCGACGCCGTTCGCGCTGAAATCGGGGGCGGAGTTCTTCCTGCCGCTGACGATCGCACTCGTAATCGCGGTGGCGATGGTGCCGATCCTGGAATGGCTGGAGCGGCGCCACGTGCCGTCGCCGCTGGCCGCGATCCTGTGCATCCTGGCGTTCCTGATCGTCGCGAACATCGCCATCGCCGCGATCGTCGTGCCGGCAACCGATTTCTTTCGCCTGCTGCCCAGCCGGATCGACCGCATCCAGGACAATCTGAAGCCGCTGCTCGATCTCTATTCGCACCTGGAGAAATATCTGAACCGCGCGATCCGGACGGTGGCGTCGACGCCGCTGCGCGCCTCGCCCTCGAACGCGGTCGCGCCACCCAGCTCGATCCTGGAACTGGCCGCGACCTCCGCGCCGACCGTCATCGTGCAGTTCCTGTTCGGGGTGCTGATCGTGTTCTTCTTCCTGTCGGGCTGGACGCGGATGCGGCGGCGCACGATCACCGGGCGGACCAGCTTCGACGGCGCGATGGCGACCGCGCGCGTGATCCAGGACGTGGTGGACGACGTGTCGGCGTATCTTGGCACCATCACGATCATCAACATCATCCTGGGGCTCATCACCGGCGTCGCGCTCTACTGGGTCGGGATGCCCTATCCCGCGATGTGGGGCGGTATCGTCGCGCTGTTGAACTACGTGCCGTATTTCGGACCGATCGTGGGGGCGTTCCTGCTCGCGGTCGGCGGGTTGATGACGTTCAACGATATCTGGATCGCGATGCTGCCGGCTGCGATCATGTACGGGCTGCATCTCGTCGAGGCGAACGCGATCACGCCCTTCATCGTCGGCCACCGCCTGACGATCAGCCCGCTGTTGATCCTCATATCGCTGAGTTTCTGGGGCTGGGTCTGGGGGACGGCCGGCGCGCTGCTGGCGGTACCGCTGCTCATCATCGTGCAGACCGTGCTGCAGGCGGCGGGCAAGCCCGACATCGCCGGGTTCCTGTTCGAACACGGCACGCTGGTCCACCCGCCGCGGGGTCGGAAGCGGTCGCAGGGCGAAGAGGACGAAACGCGCGGTTGACAGCCCATCGGCCCTCGCATAGGTGCCGCGCCTCACGCTTTCCAAGCGGGTGTAGCTCAGTTGGTTAGAGCGCCGGCCTGTCACGCCGGAGGTCGCGGGTTCGAGCCCCGTCACTCGCGCCAAAGCGCAGGCTGGACGACGTTTAGCGCAGCTAGACGCGACGCAGCCAAGCTCGGCCGACGGGCTTCAGCCCGGTCGACGACGCCGCTTAGCCGCGGCGCGGTTTCAACGCCACGCCAGCGAAATTTCCTTCCCGACCATCCCCCACCTATCGTCACCCCGGGCTCGACCCGGGGTTCCGCTTCTTCGGGTGGCCAGAACAAGCGGGACCCCGGCTCAAGGCCGGGGTGACGGAGTAGTTTAGGCTGTCGTCGGTAAAATCACCGCCATTGCCCGGTCTCCATCCATCGAAGCATGGGCTTCAACGGCGCGATCCACACGATCCCCGCCACCAGGTAGAACACCGCCTGCAAGACCCAGTGCCATTCTCCGACGATCGCCGACAGGCTGACGACCAACCCGCACCAGACGACGATCAACGCCACGATCGCAAGCGCGCCGACCGGTTTGCGCCAGCTCGGCGTCATGTCGGCATCCTATCGAACATGATCCATTCCTTTTCGGTCGTCACGGCGTGGAGCGGCACGTCCCACGGATCGGCGGGTAGCGCGTCGACTTCCTGCATCGCCAGCGCGATACCGACGCGCCAGGCATTCGGATAGGCAGCGAACGCGCGGTCGTAATGCCCCGCGCCCTGGCCCAGCCGATGGCCGGCGCGGTCGAACGCGACGAGGGGGGTCAGGACGATGTCGGGCACATGCTCGGCGGCGTCGGCAGCAGGCTGGTGCAGTCCGAACGGCCCGGCGGCGAGCGCGGCTTCGGTATCCCAGGCGAGGAACCGCAGCGGCATCGCGCGATCGACGACATGCGGCAGGACGATCGCGCAGCCTGCCTCGGCCGCGGCGCGGGCGAGGGGCGATGGGTCGGCCTCGCCGCGAATGGCGACGTAGGAGGCGACCGTCAGACCGGGCGACAGGCGGGCGCGAAAGGCAGCGGGGACGGGGATCGTGACCCGATCGGCGAGCAAGCGCCTGGCCTGGAGATCGGCGCGGAGGGCGCGTTTATCGGTCATTGGATCGGACTCACCATATGCCACCCCGGCGAAGGCCGGGGCCCAATCGCACGACGGGAATGGCGGCGTCCTGCGCCATCACCTGGGCATGCCCAACTGGGCCCCGGCCTTCGCCGGGGTGGGGATGGGGCAAGTTCGACCCTATGCTTCCATCTACGGTTCCCCTGCGAGAGCGGGGGCCCCAGGGGCCACAAACGGTATCGCCCTTTACCCTGCGCTCCCGCGTTCGCGGGAGAACGGACTATGTTCGCGCACGACGTGCCGACCGACGCCATTGCGGGGCCAAGCTCGCGCGGCGCGAAACCAGAGCAGAAAAGGTGAGTGGCGGGCCCACCATGGCCGTGTGCCGGGTTATCCACTGACGCACGGTACGTCAGGTGGGGACCATATGCTTTGGACCAGGGTCCTAACAGGGACAGCCCCCTATGGATGATGAATAGCCTCAGGGATAATAAAGGCTCGTACCGGGCAGAACCCGCCACGGCCAACCTAGTGCGTCGGCGGGCTTTGCTCAAGGGTCGCCGCGAGCGTTTCCAGGCGATCGGCGATGCGGGCCAGCGCGACCTCGCTGACCGGCGCGCCTTCCGGCGGGCGGGCAAGGGCTTCGTCGAGATCGTCCGCCAGCATCAGCGCCACGAACAGCATCGCGCGTTCGGTGTTCAGCCCGCCCGCCGCGCGCTGCGCCGGGGCCCAGCGTTCGTCGATCATCGCGCCCAGCGCGCGGACCCGGTCCTCCTCGCCGTCGCGGCAACCGACGACATGCGACCGGCCGCCGATGGATAAATTCACGTCGGCCATCAGCCGGTGCTCCCGCGCGCGATCACGTCGTCCAGCGCGCTGACCGCCTCCGCCATGCGCGCCTTCAGCGCGGCATGACGCCGGGCCAGCGCATCCGCAGCATCGGCGCGCGCGGAAACCGCCGCCTCGATCCGCGCGATGGCCGCATCGATACGCGTCGCGGCCGAACTCGATTGATCCGTCATCGGCCCGCGATAGCATGGCACCGGTGCGTCGCAATATGCCAATCGCGACAGGTTGACACGCGCCGCCCCCGCCGCGAAGGCAGGCGCGGCCGCGACGGTCTCGCGGCGCAGGGCGCGTGCCTATGGTGTCGTTAGACGCCCCCGGCGCACGGAACACCGCCCTTCATGTATGCAATACGAGGGGTTACGGCGATGACGGTGAAGGTTGCCATCAACGGATTCGGTCGGATCGGTCGGCTGGTCGCGCGGGCGATTCTGGAACGCGGAGACGGCACGCTCGACCTCGTCGCGATCAACGACCTCGCCGACGCGAAATCCAATGCGTGGCTGTTCAGCCGCGACAGCGTCCATGGCCGCTACCCGGGCGAGGTTTCGGCGGAGGGCAACGACCTGATCGTCGACGGCAAGCATATCCGCGTGACCGCCGAACGCGACCCCGCGAACCTGCCGCACCGCGAACTGGGCGTCGATATCGTGCTGGAATGCACCGGATTCTTCACCGACCAGGCGTCGTGCCAGAAGCATATCGACGCCGGCGCGAAGAAGGTGCTGATCTCCGCGCCCGGCAAGGGGGTCGACCTGACCGTCGTGTTCGGGGTCAATCACGACAAGCTGACCGCGGATCACGACATCGTCTCGAACGCGTCCTGCACGACCAACTGCCTGGCGCCGGTCGCCAAGGTGCTGAACGACACGATCGGCATCGAGCGCGGGCTGATGACGACGATCCACGCCTACACCAACGACC
>CAXTVB010000254.1:0-3982 GCA_964247555.1 uncultured Sphingomonas sp.
GGACGGAAGCGCGCCTAGAGCGGAGGGGCGGGCGGTTGTCAAGGCGCAGGCTGCGGGCTAGCCGATCCCGATGGCGGGAAACGACAGCAAGGCCGAACGGGACGCGCGGCTGGCCGCGGCGCTCAGGGCGAATCTGCGGCGGCGCAAGGCCTTGCCGCCGAAGGACGCGGCGCCGCCGGTCGATGCCGGTCGCGACCCGGCCGACTAGCGCCGCCGCTCACCCGATCGGCGCGCATTTGACGGTCAGCCAGGCGCGGTCCTCGCCTTGCAGCAACGGCGTCAAAATGCGCAGGACGTCGGCGTGATAGGCGTTCAACCAGCCCAATTCGCCGGGGGTCAGCAGCGCCGAATCGATCAGGTCGCGCTCGATGGGGGCGAAGGTCAGCGTCTCGAACCCCAGCATCACGCGGTCGGGATCCGCGCCCGCCACGGCGCGTTCCTCGATCAGCAGCAGGTTCTCGATCCGGATGCCGTATTCGCCCGCCTTGTAGTAACCGGGCTCGTTCGACAGCATCATGCCCGCACGCAACGGCTCCAGCGCCGCGCCGCCGGGATAGTCGGGCTTCGCGACCCGCTGCGGTCCCTCGTGCACCGCCAGATAGCTGCCGATGCCGTGGCCGGTACCGTGCGCGAAATCGAGGCCGGCCTCCCATAGCGGACGCCTGGCGAACGCGTCGATCTGGCCACCCATCGTGCCGTCGGGGAAGACCGCGGTGGCGATGGCGATATGGCCCTTCAGCACGCGGGTGAAGCGGTCGCGTATCTCCGCGCCCTGTTCTTCGGCGAGCGCGCCGATCGGCATCACGCGGGTCACGTCGGTGGTGCCGTCGGCATACTGCCCACCCGAATCGATCAGGTACAATTGCCCCGGCAGGATCGGCGCGCTCGACTCCTCGGTGACGTGATAATGCGGGATCGCGCCGTGCGCGCCGGTGGCGGAGATCGACGGAAAGCTCAAATCGCGCAGCGCGCCGCTTTCCCGGCGGAAGCCATGCAGCTTCGCCGCGGCGGAGAGTTCGGTCTGGCCGCCTTTCCCGCACTCGGTCTCCACCCAGCGCAGGAAGCGCGTCAGCGCGGCGCCGTCGCGTGCGGAGGCGGCACGGTGGCCCGCCACCTCGGCCGGATTCTTCAGCGCCTTCTGCAGCACCACCGGATCGCGCAAGGCGACGACGGTCGCCCCGCCCGCCTCCAGCGCGTCGAAGATCGCGGAGACCGCGCGTTCGGGGTCCGCGACGACCCTCTTGCCGGCATAGCCCGACAGCGCCTCCGCAAAGGCCGACCGGTCGTGGATTCGCACCGCATTGCCCAGATGCTGGCGCACCGCGTCGTCGATCTTCTCCGGCGCGACGAACAGGTCGGTCGTCCCGTCGCTGGCGACGATGGCATAGGCCAGCGCGACGGGCGTGTGATCGACGTCGCCGCCGCGCACGTTCAGCGCCCAGGCGATCGAATCGAGCGCGGACAGCACGACCGCGTCGGCGCGCTTGTCGGCCAGCCAGTCGGCGATGCCCGCGCGCTTGGCGGCGGAGTTGGCCCCCGCGACGGTATCGGCGTGCACCGTCAGCCGCGCATCGGACGGCGCGGGGCGATCGGGCCAGACCGCATCGACCGGGTTGGCGTCGACGGGCACCAGCACCGCGCCCTTCTCCGCCAGCGCGGCCTTCGCCTCGGTCAGCCAGGCGCGGGTGTGGAGCCACGGGTCGTAGCCGATCCGCGCGCCGTCCTTCGCATGCTCCGCCAGCCAGGCGGCGACGCTCGATTGCGGCACATCGACGAACTGCCAGTCGTCGGCGGAGACCTGTTCGCGCACCTGCAGCGTATAGCGCCCGTCGGTGAAGATCGCCGCCTCCTCGGACAGCACCACCGCCGTCCCCGCGGATCCCTGGAACCCCGTCAGCCAGGCGAGCCGCTGCGCATAGGCGCCGACATATTCGCTCATATGCTCGTCGGTCAGCGGTACGACGAAGCCGTCGAGCGGCAATCGCGCGAGTTGGTCGCGGAGCGCGGTCAGGCGGGCGTGGTGGTCTGGCACGGGGTTTCTCATCGGCTAAGTTTACAAAGGTGACGGTGGTCGCGGAAATTCACGCCCCCCACGCCCGCGGGAATCGGGGGGCGATGGGCGAGGCGGCGGCGGTCCATCCGGCGCTCATGCCAGATGCGCATGCTGTAGGACAGCCGGCGGAACCGCAGGGCGGATTCGTTCGTCGGGCGGGCGCATAGTGGGAGACGCATGATGGCCGACGACAAACAGGCGATTTTATACCGCATGGTCCTGCCCGACCATATCTGCCCCTTCGGCGTCCGCGCCAAGCAGCTGCTGCAGGCGGCAGGCTACGCGGTCGAGGAACATATCCTGCGATCGCGTGAGGAGGTCGACGCGTACGAGGCGAAGGAGGGCGTGGAGACGACGCCGCAGGTGTTCATCGGCGGCAAGCGGATCGGCGGCGCGGACGACCTGGAGGCGTATCTGGAGCGCGTGGGGGCGGATTGAGCGCTATCCCCCCCGTCATGCCGGGCTCGTCCCGGCATCCAGTGCCCGGAAGTCCGTCGCGCGCGGCTCTGGATCCCGGGACGAGCCCGGGATGACGGAATAGGTCGGACCAGAATCATCCTCCCCCGCCAGGGGGAGGTGGCACGCGCAGCGTGACGGAGGGGGCGGACGGCGATCACTCCCGTATGGCTTCCTCCCCCTCCGTCGCCTTCGGCGCCACCTCCCCCTGGCGGGGGAGGATCAAGACGCCGCCCGTCTTGCGTTCAGACAGATCGATCTGGTTACTGTCCTCCCTTCGTCACCCCGGCCTTGAGCCGGGGTGACGCTCCTTCGAAGCCACCTAAAAGAGGAGCGTCGGGCTCGATGGACAGACGCGCCTCGTTCCGCCGCGTCTTCGAGAGGCCGGCCGGGTCAGAAGAGAAGCGGGACCCCGGGTCAAGCCCGGGGTGACGATAGCTGGCCGCTAACGCCCAGAACCGGTCATGATAGTTTGCAATTGGCGTTCCTGATTGCAGACGCCTGCTAAGAGGCTACGATAATCGTCTCGATGAAGTAAGTTTCATTGCGCTGGCGGAGAGCGCAATCCGCTAAGCCGAACATTAGGGTGCATGGTGCGTGATGAAACCAATTTTCGCGGCAATCGCGGTCGTGCTGTACGCCTCTGCGCCGACGACTGGTGCGCTCGAGGCACAGATGATCGACTCCAAACCTCTCCCGTTCGTCGACGCGACTAAATTGATGGGCGGCTACTCGCTCCGCGTTCCGCACCACGGCAGCTTCCGCTGGAACGGCCAGCATATCGGGCCAGCAAGGCTACGCCTTTATTTCCACCAGTTGGCAGCGTTACCCAATGAATGGATGTTCCTAGCGTTCGAACCCAAAACCCCAGAAGCGCGCATCGTATGGGTCCGAAGGCAGGTGATTGACAGTGGCCTTTGCAAGCAACGCCGGTGTGCGGAGATTGGCTGGAATGTCAAAAGGCCGTTTGTGAACTGAAGACTTTTGCCGTTTGATCCTTTAGAGCCGAAGGTAGGCTCACCACGCCACCTCGCCGTTCGCTTCCCATTCCTAGCGGGCAAGTACGCCAACATCCGTCCGGCAGGTTTCGGGGGGAAACGCGGTCAGGCAAGAAGCGCCCAACAGCGGTCGTCCGATCCAATCCGGTCGCTCCCGAGCGCAACCGGTTTAGCCGATCGACCAGTCCAAAGCGGGTTCCGGGCGTGCGTTACATAGCCTCAGTGAAACTCGCTGGCGTGGTTCAATCATCCGGGCTGACCCAGTAGGCGAGAAACGAAATCTCGCGCGTAATGTCGCGGCCGCCGCAATTGGTGAAGGCGGCGCGGAGCCCATCCGCCTGGAGGCTGGAGCGCATCGTCGGCGAGGTTAACTCGTCAGTTGCCTGCTTCAAGGTCGCGGCCGATGCGCCGGCCGCGGAGCGGCCCACCACCTCGCATTTCGATTCACGGCAAGTGATCTGCAATGACGCCATAT
>CAXTVB010000255.1:0-516 GCA_964247555.1 uncultured Sphingomonas sp.
CCCGGAGCCAGGGAGACACGAATGCGCAGCCTTTTGATCGCCACTGCCGCCGTCGCGGCGATGACCGCGGGCGACGCATCGGCGCAGCGCATGGTCGCGCACGGTCCGGGTGCGTCCTATGCGACGCCCGGCATGGACCAGCCGATGGCCTCCCAGCCGATGGCCCCCGCGCCCATGACGCGCACGACGACGTCGGCCGGACGGCCGCACGGCAATCGCTGGGGCAGCAAGGTCGGTGGTCACTGGTGGGCCGGGGCGAATGCGCCGGGCGGCTGGAACGCCTATCGCCAGCCGCGTCGGGGTGCGCATCTGCCGGGCTATTGGAATTCGCCGCGCTTCTACATTGGCGACTGGGCCGATTACGGCCTGTCGCAGCCGCCCTACGGCTACAACTGGGCGCGCTATTACGACGATGCGGTGCTGATCGACGATCGCGGCAGCGTGTACGATACCGTCGGCGGGCTGGACTGGGACGGCTATGACGACGGCTATGCCGGCAACGAGACGGTGTATGCC
>CAXTVB010000255.1:526-3960 GCA_964247555.1 uncultured Sphingomonas sp.
GTCCAGCAGACCTATGGCCAATCGACCTATGCGCCCGGCTATGACCATCGCAGCAGCGGCGTCGGCGGCGCGATCGCCGGGGCCGCGGTCGGCGGGGTCGCGGGCAATCTGATCGCGGGTCGCGGCAATCGCCTGGGCGGCACGCTGATCGGCGCGGGCGTCGGCGGGGTCGCGGGCTATGCGATCGATCGCGGGACCGGCGGGCCGCATCATCCCCGCTACGGCGCCGGCTATGGCCAGCCGCCGGTCGCGCCGGCTTATGCGCCGCCGCCGCCGCCGCCGGGCTACGCGCCGCCCCCGCCGCCGCGTGCCGGGTGGGTCTCGCCCGACGGCACGACCACGGTCACGACGACGACCGGTGGCGGCTATGGCGGCTCGACGACGACCGTCGTCGTCCAGTCCGCCCCCATCGTCACGACGACGACCACCGAGATCTACGAGGACGCGGTCACCTACACGCCGCCGCACAAGGTCTGGCGCAAGCGAGTCTGGCACAAGCCGGTGTGGCGCAAGCCCGCCTGCGGCTGCCGCTAAGCCACCGGGGGGACGGCTCGACCACGGGCCGCCGGGGATGCCGTCCCGCGCGACGCACGCGGGACGGCATTTTGGTTTTCGGACGCGTCTTCAGCTAGTTGCGGGGCGGGCGGCCCGCAAAGCTCACGATGCTTTCGGACCCGTCCGCCGCCAGCGCCGACACGCCGACGAAGTGGTCGTCCACCGGCACCTGCGGCAGGACGGTCGTCGTACCGGTCACGTCGCGCTTGTCGGTCCAGTCCTGCCGGTCGTCCCGCCGCCAGCGGACGCGGTAGCCGACCGCACCGGGCACCGCGCTCCATTTGACGGTCGTGTCGCGGGACAATGCTCCCGACATCGACACGGCGCCGGGCGCAGCGGGCGCGCTGGCCAGCCGGACGATCGTCGCCATGTTGATCGCGGTGACCTTCGCCAGATAGGCGAAGTCCATGCCGTCGATCGTGTCGCCATAGACGACGCCGTTCTCGGTCCGGAGGTCCTGATGCTGCCGGTCCCAATTCTCCGCGGCGACCGAGAAGCGGACCGCCGGGTAGCCGAGCTTCAGGAACGGTTCGTGGTCGCCGCCGCGGCCGAACCGGTCGGGGCGCCGGTCGACGAACACGTCCAGGCCGCCGGGGATGCTGCCGGCGATGCCGTCGATCGCCTTGGCCAGCGCACGGCTCGGGCCGTCGTCCTCGCCGCCATCGGCGCGGCGCGCCTGTTGCTGGGGCAGGTCCTCCGACGCACGGATCCCTTCCGAAAACACGCGGACGGTCTTCGCCTCGCGGACGCCGCCCTGCCCGATGCTGTTGCCGATGATGTCGTTGTTGAGCATCGCCGACACCTGCCAGCCGCGCGTCTTGGCGGCGTCGGCGAGAAGGGTGGAGCCCCACAGCCCCTGCTCTTCGCCCGAGAAGATCGCATAGACGATCGTCGCGTCGAACTGCCGCTTCGACAGGATCCGCGCGGCCTCGAGCACCAGCGCCACGCCCGACGCATCGTCGTTGGCGCCGGGTGCGTCCGATGTGGCGTTCATCTCGTTCGTGACCCTGCTGTCGATATGGCCGCCGACGATCACGACCCGGTTCGGGTCGCGGCCCGGCTGTATTCCGAGCACGTCCTCGACCACAACCCCGTTCGGTGCGCGCGGGCCGGTGAAGTTGCGCGATATCCGCTCGACCTTGATGCATCCTCCGCAGTCCGCCGCGATCGCCCGGAACCGCGACGCCGCCCAGTCGCGCGCCGCGCCGATCCCGCGCTTCGGATCGGTCGTGGTCGACAGCGTGTGGCGCGTGCCGAAGCCGACGAGCGTCGTGACCGTCGCCTTCATCTGCGCTTGCGAGGGGGCGGGCAGGGCGGCGGCGAGGAGGAGGAGGAAGGGGATGAGCATGGGGGAATGGTGGCTGGAATTGCGTTTCGGCTCAAGCGGTTCGTTTGGATCGGGGGGAGCAGCGTTACCATCGCCTTATTCTTCGTCACCCCGGGCTTGACCCGGGGCCCCGCTTGTTCGCGTGCGTGTAGAAGCGGGCCCCGGCTCAAGGCCGGGGTGACAGGTAAATCGAGATCATCGCAAGCCGCTTCAAAACGTCGTCAGCGCGTCGATCGCGCCTTGAAGGATGTACGCCGCGGCCATCTTGTCGACCAGCTCGGCCCGCTTCGCCCGGCTCATATCCTGTTCGATCAGCGTGCGCGTCACCGCGACCGTCGACCAGCGTTCGTCCCACAGCAGCACCGGGCCCAGATCCTCGATATTGCGCGCAAAGGCGCGGGTCGACTGGCTGCGCGGGCTTTCGCTGCCGTCGAGATTGATCGGCAACCCGACGACAATCCCGCGCACCGCCTGCGCCAAGATCAGGTCGGCGAGGATGGTCTTGTCCTTCTGGAACTTCGTCCGCCGCACCAATGTCGCCGGGCTCGCGAAGCTCCAGCCCGCGTCGCACAAAGCGGTGCCGATCGTCTTCGTCCCCACGTCCAGTCCCAGCAGCCGCCCGCCCTCCGGCAGTGCGGCCCGGAACGCGGTGCGATCGCCCGTAATCACTGGTCGTCGAACGCGGCCAGCCGCCGCACCGCGTCCATACGGACATTCGCCCAGAACAAGCTGTAGTCGTAGACGTGATAATTGTTGCCCGGCAGCACATAGCTGCCGAGGTTGGGCGGTTGCCCGATCGACAGGAACCCGCGTCCGCTGCAGCGCGCCGGCACCTGACCGGCGACGATCGCCGCGGTCGACAGGTCAGCGGCGGGGTAGAGCGTACCAAGATTGGCGGTCGCGGGGGCGGCGGCATCGGGCGTGCCGGTCAGCGGATTGGTGCACAGGATCGGCGTGTCCTTGCGCGGATGTCCGTCGAAGCCGGTCGTGGCGTCATAGGTATCCAGGATCAGCGACGGATCGGCGGGCTCCGCGAAGCTTTCCCAGGACAGGATGCACCCGGGCTGATCCGCGGTTGCGCAGGCGGGCAGGCCGAGCGCGGGCAGATCGGTCGCCTTCGAGATCGGCCAGCCGACGACATAGGCCGCGACGATGCGCTTCGCGAGCGCGGGGTCCTTAGCGATCCGGTCGCGCAGCAGCCGTTCGAGATGGAGCGCACCCTGGCTGTGCCCGGCGAGGATGATCGGTCGGTCGGGATCGACCTGCGCCAGAAACGCGTCGAACGCCGCCGAGACGTCATGATATGCGAGGTCAAGCGCCCGCTGCGCATCCGCCGCGCTGGTCAGGAACGCGCCGAACGTCGCCTGGCGATAGCGCGGCGCCCAGACCTGCCCGGCTTCGTTGAACGCGCTCGCCTGGCCGCGAAGGAACAAGGCGGCGCGGTCGTTCGCCTCCTTGTCGCCGAGCGGCGCGTTCCAGTGATCGCGCGCGAGATAGGATGTGGGGTGAATGAAGAACACCGCCGCTTCCGGCGTTTTGCCGGGCGTATAGC
>CAXTVB010000256.1:0-3958 GCA_964247555.1 uncultured Sphingomonas sp.
CAAGCGTCGTCCTAGAGGAATGGTCGCACACCTCCTTTGCGGGAGGGGACAGAACCCGGCTTACAGACCCTCTGGCATTTCCTCTCCCCGCGCGGCAGAACGCGGCAACGGGGAAGGCGGGTCGATGAATCGATTTGGGACGACGACGGGGTTTGCGCTGGCAACGATGCTGTGCGGCGGAGCAGCGGCGCAGCATGCGCCTTTGACCGTCCAGCAGCAGTTCGAGGCGGCCTCCGCCGCGTCCGCGGGCAGCGACAAGGCCGCGGCGCTCGCGGCATGGGTCGCGCTCGAGCCGCGGGTGGCGAACAACCCGCGCAACCTGGCGATCGTCCGGATCCATGAGAGCGCGGTCCTGCTCGAACTCGATCGCAAGGACGAGGCCGCGGCGGCGGCGCGCGCCGGACTTGCCGCGCTGCCGGCGGCGGATGCCACCCTGGCAAACGAGCGGTTTCTGGGACAGCTGATGCTCGCGCGCATCGCACAGGCGGCGCTCGACTATGCGACCGCGGCGGAGGCGTTCCGGGCGGCGGAGGCGGTGGCGACGGCGCCGGCCGACCGGATCGTGGCTGCACTCGGCGTCGTGGACACCGAAACCTTCGTCGATCCCGCCGCGGCGGAGGCGGCGCTGGGGCGGATCGACACGTTCCTTGCGACGATCAAGAGCGAACCGGCGGTGCGTGGCCGGGTCGCCGTCGCGCGCGGCGTGCTGCTGCTGAACCAGGGCCGGTTCGTCGATGCTCGCAAGGAGCTGAAGGCCGCGGTGGTGCTGTACGGTGGCCTGACGGCGAAGACCGATCTCAACGACGTCGCCGCGCGATCCGACACCGCCATCGCCGCGCTGCTGTCGGGCGATGCCGAAACCGCGCGCGAATATATGGCCTATACCGGCGCCGGCCAGATCGTGAACGGCAACTTCAATCCCGGCGTGCAGATGACGCCGCCCGATTGCGGCGGCGAGGCGGGGTTGAAACCGGCCGACATCGCGGTCGTGGAATTTTCCGTGGGTGAGGACGGATCGGTGATCCAGGTCGCGCCGGTCTATGCCGCGGGCGGGAACGCGGTCGCGCTGGAATTCGCGCGCGCGGCGCAGCGCTGGAGCTGGACGCCCGAGCAAGTGAAGGAGATGCCGCGCTTCTTTCGCTACCGTGCCCGTGTCGAGATGCGCTGTTCGACGGGCTTTACCCGCCCGTCGATCGGCACTGCGCTGGACACGGCGGTGTCGCGATGGCTGACCGACAAGAATGTCGCCTTGCCGCCCCCGCCGGAAGGGTCCGCGGTGGCCGCGCTACCGATGCAACGCGCGGCATTGGCAAAAGCGAACGGGCTGGACGCCATCGCCGCCGGACAGCCGCTGATCGACAGTCCCTTCCTTCCATCGGACGAGAAGCACCGGATCGCGGTCCAGTCGCTCGCCATCGCCGATGCGAACGCGGTGCCGCCGCTCGCGCGTCTCGATCTAGACCTGGCGGTCCGCGCGACGGCCAATACCGAGGGGCAACGGTCGAAGGACTTTCGTGCCGACTTGGCCACGATGCTCACCATGCCGGTCTACGCGAACGATCCGCGAGCGCGGGCGGCGATCCGGCTGTTCGCCGCCGAATGGTGGGTGCGCCGCCCCGATCAGCAGACGCGCGACCGGTTGCAGCAGGTGGCGGACGATCCCGCGCTGGCCGAGACCGATCCGATGAAGGTCGCGGCGCTGTTGCAGATCGCGTCGCTCAAGCAGCGCGACGGCGATATCGCCGCGGCGAAGGCCGCGTTCGACCGGACCGGGCTGACCGCGGACCAATGCGCGCTGATCGCCGCGCCGCCCGCCTTCCTGTCCGCAGGCGGGACCTTTCCTGCCGAGGCGCAGCGCTGGGGCTTCGAGGGATGGACGCTGACCCAGTTCGACATCGCGGCGAACGGCCATGTGCAGGGCCAGCGCGCGATCATCAGCTATCCGCCCTTCATCTTCACCAAAGCGGGCGAAGAGACGATCGCCGGCGCGCGTTACGCGAAGAGCTATCGGCCCGACGGCGCGCTGGGATGCGGTTCGGCGATGCAGCGGGTCAAGTTCGCGCTGCCTTTTCGGCACTGACCGGCACCCCGTACAGGTCGTGCTCGTCGGCGTCCTCGACGGTGACGGGCACGATGTCGCCGACCGTCAGGTGCCCCGCATCGCGCAGGAAGACCTCGCCGTCGATCTCGGGCGCGTCGGCCTTCGACCGACCGGTCGCGCCGCCTTCGGGGTCGACCGCGTCGATCAGCACGTCGATCGTCCGGCCGACCTTCGCCGCGAGCTTCGCGGTCGATATCGCGGCGGTGCGCTCCATGATCCGGGCGTAGCGTTCTTCCTTCACCGCTTCGGGCACCGGATCGGGCAGGTCGTTCGCGCTCGCGCCCTCGACGGGTTCGAAACGGAACGCGCCGACGCGGTCGAGCTGCGCCTCGTTCAGCCAGTCGAGCAGATATCGGAAATCGGCCTCGGTCTCGCCGGGGAAGCCGACGACGAAGGTCGATCGGATCGCGATGTCGGGGCAGATGGCGCGCCAGGCATGAATGCGGCTCAACACCATCGCGTCGTTCGCGGGCCGCTTCATCCGGCGCAGGACGGCGGGGGCGGCATGCTGGAACGGGATGTCGAGATAGGGCAGCACCAGCCCTTCCGCCATCAACGGTATGACCTGATCGACATGGGGGTAGGGGTAGACATAATGCAGCCGCACCCACGGCGCGATGTGGCCGAGTTCGCGCGCCAGGTCGGTCATGTGCGCGCGCACCTCGCCCCCGCGCCAGGACCGTGGCTGGTGGCGGATGTCGACGCCGTAAGCCGACGTGTCCTGGCTGATGACCAGCAACTCCTTCGTCCCCGCCGCGACAAGTTTCTCCGCCTCGCGCAAAATCGCGTCGGGGCGGCGGCTGACCAGATCGCCGCGTAGGCTCGGAATGATGCAGAAGGCGCAGCGATGGTTGCAGCCCTCCGAGATCTTCAGATAGCTGTAATGGCGCGGCCTCGGCTTCAGGTCGGTATCCTCGACCGCGCCACCCGCCGGATGATCGCGCGAACCGACCAGATCGAGATAGGGCGACCGGGCGGCGGGGGCCGCCAAATGCACCGCCTCGACCACCTGTTCGTACTGATGCGCGCCCGTCACCGCGAGCACCTGCGGGAAGCGGGCGCGGATCGTATCGGCTTCCTTGCCCATGCAGCCGGTGACGATGACGCGGCCGTTCTCGGCGATCGCCTCGCCGATCGCTTCCAGCGATTCTTCCTTTGCGGAATCGAGGAAACCGCAGGTGTTGACCAGCACGACGTCCGCACCGGCGTAATCCGGCGACATCCGATAGCCGTCCGCGCGCAGCTTGGTCATGATGCGCTCGCTATCGACGAGGTTCTTCGGACAGCCGAGCGAGACCATGCCGACGCGCGGCGGGGAGGGGAGACGGGTTGCCATTGGAAGCGCGGGGCATAGCCGAAGCGCCATCGATTTTCCAGTCTGGCGCGATCCCCCTCCTTCCGTTCGCTTCGAGCGACGTCGAGAAGCATTGGCCGCAGGTTCTAGCAGGGTTTCTCGACTTCACCCGAAACGAACGGCAAAGGGGATCGGGATCGAGGCGGCACGCCGCCCCGGTGAAGGCCGGGGCCGGTTGCGAAGGTCGGGGTAACGGAGCGCGTCGCGCCGCCACCATCGTCTCGCAGATTGGCCCCGGCCTCCACCGGGGCGGGGTGAAGGTCGAACGGGGAGTCAGGGCCGATGCCAGTTGGGAAGACGATGCTAGCGATAGGCCTGATGTCCGGCACCTCGCTCGACGGGATCGACGCCGCGTTGATCGAGACCGATGGGGAGGACCATGTCCGGCCCATAGCGTTTCGGGGCGAGGCCTATTCGGATGCGGCGCGTGCGCAACTCGCCGAAGCGACCGCGGCGGCGCTCACCTATGACCGGCCGCGCGCCAGTCAGCCGCTGACCGCCGC
>CAXTVB010000257.1:0-3954 GCA_964247555.1 uncultured Sphingomonas sp.
GACCGTCAAGGGCGACGTCCACGACATCGGCAAGAACATCGTCGGCGTCGTGCTCCAGTGCAACGGCTTCGACGTGGTCGATCTGGGGGTCATGGTGCCCTGGTCGAAGATCATCGCCGCGGCGAACGAGAACGACGCGGACATGATCGGGCTGTCGGGGCTGATCACGCCCTCGCTCGACGAGATGGTGACGGTAGGCGAGGAGATGCAGCGCGCGGGGATGACGATGCCGCTGCTGATCGGCGGCGCGACGACGTCGAAGGTCCACACCGCGCTGCGCATCGCGCCCGCGTATAAGGGGCCGGTGGTGCATGTCCTCGACGCGAGCCGCGCGGTCGGGGTCGCGACGACGTTGGTCAGCACGACCGGACGCGACGACTATGTCGCGGGCGTCGCGGCGGATTACGAGGCGGTACGCGTGGCGCGCGAGGGCAAGGGGCAGAACGCGCTGCTGCCGCTGGCGGACGCGCGGGCGCGCGGATTTCCGGCGGACATGATGCTGAAGGCGCCGGCACCGGTCTCGCCGGGGCGGCATGTGTTCGACGACTGGAGCCTGGAGGATCTGCGCGAGCATATCGACTGGACGCCGTTCTTTCGCGCGTGGGAGTTGGCGGGGAATTTTCCGGCGATCCTGGACGACGAGATCGTCGGGGAGAGCGCGCGGTCCTTGTACGAGGACGCGCAGGCGATGCTGGATACGATCGTCGCGGAGAAATGGCTGACCGCGCGGGGGGTAGCGGCGCTGTGGCCGTGTCGGCGGGAAGGGGACGACGTCCTCCTTCAATCCTCCCCGGGACGGGGAGGGGGACCGCGAAGCGGTGGAGGGGGTTTGCCGCTAGCGTCATCGCTCGCGGATAGCCCCCTCCACCATCCTTCGGATGGTCCCCCTCCCCATGCTGGGGAGGAATGGAGATTGCCCTTCCTCCGCCAGCAGATCGCCAAGCGCGAGGGCCGCGCGAACATGTGCCTCGCCGATTTCATCGACCCCGCGGGCGATTGGATCGGCGGGTTCGCGGTCGGGATCCACGGGATCGATCCGCATATCGAACGCTTCCGCGCCGGCCACGACGATTACAACGACATCCTGCTGAAGGCGCTCGCCGACCGTCTCGCCGAGGCGTTCGCCGAGGCGCTGCACGGCCATGTCCGCCGCGAACTATGGGGCTATGCACCCGACGAGCAGTTGACCAACGAGGCGATGATCCGCGAGCACTATCGCGGCATCCGCCCCGCGCCCGGCTATCCCGCGTGTCCCGAGCACAGCCTCAAGCGCACGCTGTTCGACCTGTTGCAGGCGGAGGACGCGGTCGGGCTGACGCTGACCGAGAGCTTCGCGATGCTGCCGACCGCGGCGGTGTCGGGCTTCTATTTCGGGCATGCGCAGGCGGAATATTTCGGTGTCGCGCGGATCGGGCAGGACCAGGTCGAGGAATATGCGGCGCGGCGCGGCGTCGACCTGGCGCAGGCGACGCGGTGGCTCAGGCCGAACCTGGACTGAGCTTCCGAAGCACCGGCGTGACCATCGGCACGGTCAGCATCGTGCTGGCCAGCGCCATCAGCAGCAGCGCGGTGAAGGTGTCGTTGGTGATGATCTGCTTGTCGAGCAGGATGTTGACGAAGATGATCATGATGAGCGCCTTGGTCTGGAGCAGCCAGCCGATCGCGCTCGCTTCGCCCTTGCCCCATTTCAGCAGGCGGCCGGCGATGTGGACCCCGGCCAGCTTGCCGCCGACCGATGCGGCGAGCAGCAATGCCGCCGCGGCGAAGACCTGGACGCCGCCCACCGACCACTGGGTCTTGAGACCGGTCGACAGGAAGAACACCGGCATGACCGCGAGCAGCACGAAGTGGCGGAACTGGTCGAGCCGCGCTTCGTCGAACCAGCGCTTTTCCAACACCGCGCCCGACAGGAACGCGCCGACCATGAAGTGCAGCCCCGCCCAGTCGGCGGCGAACCCGCAGGCCGCGAGCCAGATCAGGCTGACATACCAGCGATCGCGCTCCGCGATGCGCGCCATGATCCGGCGGATCGCCCAGGTCGCGATGGCGAAGCCGATGAGGAACCCCGCCTGCCGCCCGACGCGTTCCCAGTCGAGCAGGATCAGCGCCAGCACGCCCCAGATCGCGACATCGTCGAGGCTGGCATAGCGCAGCACGCGCTGCCCCAGCGGCTGGCGCAGGATGCCGAGCTTTTCGAGGAACAGCACGAGGATCGGCAATGCGGTGACCGCGCAGGCCATGCCGATGCCGAGCACGACCTGCCACGGCGCGCCCTTCGGCCCCGCCCAGCCGGGATAGCGGAGCATCAGCAGCGCGGCGATGCTGCCGGCGACCAGCGGGACCGCGAGCGCCAGCCCCGCGGTGGTCCCCGTCTCCCCGCGCCGCCGCCAGGCCTCGCCCAAATCGAGCTCGATGCCCGCGACCCACACGAACATCATGACCGCCCACCAGGCGATGCCGTTCAGCGACCCCAAGGTCGCGGGCGTGAAGACGAACGCATAGGTGCCGGGGGAGACCGCGCCCAGGACGCCCGGCCCGAGCAGGATGCCGCCGATGATCTGCACGACGACGAGCGGCGCCCAATAGTCGGTCCGGAACAGCCGCCAGACGAGGTACGGCACCGTGAAGATCACGCCCATCGCGAGCAGGAAGACTTCGGTCGGCGACATCGCGTGCATCGTGGATTTCCCCCTCGCGCCCGGCCCCCGCCGGATCGTTACGCGTCCGATATCGCGGCTTCCCCGCAGGAGCAACCGGCGCGCGCGTTCGACCGGATGCGGCCCAACTGCGCCGTTGCGGGACAGTTCGGGCCGGCGGCAACGTCTAGGCTGCCGGATTGGCACCATTAACCGCGAATGCGGCTGGCGGTGCGGCGGTCGTACGGCGCAGGCGATTGGGGAAAGGATTTCCCGCATGAAACGATCGTTCCTGGCGCTCGCCCTCCTGACCGCCCCCGCCGCGGCGCAGTCGGGTGGGCCGTTCACCATCGACGGGCAGGGCTTCGCGACGTTGCAGGCGGCGGTCGATTCGGTGCGGCTGGGCACCGCGACGATCCTGATCGCACCCGGTACGTACCGCGACTGCGCGGTGCAGGCGGGCGGGCGGATCACCTTCCGCGCCGCGACGCCGGGCACCGCGATCTTCCAGGGCGGCGCATGCGAGGGCAAGGCGACGCTGGTGCTGCGCGGCAGCGCGTCGGTGGTCGACGGACTGGTCTTCCGCGGCGTGCATGTCGGCGACGGCAACGGTGCGGGGGTGCGGACCGAGATGGGCGACCTGACCGTCGTCAATTCGATGTTCCTCGACAGCCAGGAAGGCATCCTGGGCGGCCAGCCGACCGGCCAGCGGATCACGATCGACCGGTCGACCTTCTCCGGGCTCGGCCAATGCGATCAGACGCCCGATTGCGCGCATTCGATCTACCTGGCGAACAAGGGTCGCGTCACGATCACGAATTCGCGGTTCGAGCGGGGGATGGGCGGGCACTACGTCAAGCTGCGGGTGCCCAATGTCTCGATCACCGACAACAGCTTCGACGATACCGGCGGGCGCAAGACGAATTACATGATCGACCTGCCCGAAGGATCGACCGGGCTGATCGCGCGCAACACCTTCGTGCAGGGCAGCCACAAGGAGAACCATTCGGGGCTGATCGTCGTGGCGGCGGAGGCGCGGACCTATCCGTCGACGGGGCTGCGCGTGGAGGACAATGACGCGCGGCTGTCGCCGGGGGATACGACCAGCCCGGCGTTCGTGGCGGATCTGAGCCATGACCGGCTGGCGGTGGGCACCAACCGGCTAGGGGCGGGGTTAAGGGCGTTCGAGACGCGGTAACTGTTTTCCCTCTCCCATCGGGAGAGGGAGGGAGCCGCGAAGCGGCGGAAGGGTGAGGGCAGGCGCGGGAACTGTCCTCACCCTTCCCACTGCCTTCGGCAGCGGGCCCCTTCCCTCTCC
>CAXTVB010000258.1:0-3921 GCA_964247555.1 uncultured Sphingomonas sp.
GACGATGCCGGTATCCTGGCAGATCGGGCGGTGCCCCTCCGCGCACATCCGACTGTTGGTCAGGATCTGCGCGATCGCGTCCTTGGCGGCGGGGCCTCGTTCGGCCGCGTAGGCGGTGCCCAGCGCGCGGATATAATCCATCGGGTGGTAATAGCTGATGAATTGCAGCGCGTCGGCGACGCTCTCGATCAGGTCGGCTTCGCGGATGATGGTGGTCATCGCCGGTATCTAGAGCGGATCATGCTCCAACGGAACCGTCGTCGGTGGGATCCGCTGCGCTGCGGTTTTCGGAAGGTTCGTTCACGCGAAGGCCCGAACAGGGTGTGTCCGCGCAGAGGGATCTGGCCTGACGCCGACGGGGCGTGTCGCCATGCGCCTTGCCGATATCGCGATGTCCGATCCGTCCAACTTGGATACGGTTTGGAAACCCATCACGCGCTATCCATGCCTTTGATGCCCGGCGAACTTTCCTTCAGCGAACCGTCCGCGCATCGGATCGCCGCGACGCTGCGCGTACTCGGGCTTCATGAGGACCGGCGCGATGCGGCGGTCGAGATGCATCTCGCCAAGTTGCGACGGGTCGCGGTCGTCTGGCCGGTGTCGATCTGTGCCGTTTTCGGCGGTGCGGTCGTGGCGGTGACCGCGGCACTGGTCGATGGATCGTCGGTCGGCGACATCGCGGCGCTGGCGGGCGCGGCCCTGGCGGTCGCTGGGGCGATCGGCTGGCTGTTGCGGGTACCGTCCACGACCGAACATGTGGTGCATCGCCGGATGCGCATGCTGGTCGTCGCCGCCGGGCTGCTGGGCGGAACGCTGCTGGGGCTCGGCTGGTCGGTCGCGCAATTGCCCGGCGGCGGGTGGGGGCAGGCGGGGCTGGTCGCGGCGGCGGGGGCGCTGGTCGTGGTCGCGGTCGCGCTGCTGCCGGTGCGCGCCGGGACGCTCGGCATGGGCGCGGGCATGGTCGTCGCGCTGGCGATATGGTCGCCCGGGGCCATGCCGCCGCTGACGGCGCTGCCCTTCTTCGCCTGCATCGCGGTCGGCCTGATGCGGCTCGGCCGGGTCGATCTCGGCCAGGCGCTGGAACGGGCGGCGGAGGCGAGCGAGGGCCGGTTCGCGGCCAAAATGGTCGCGGAGTTCGAGGGGCAGGGGACCGGCTGGTTCTGGGAAACCGACCGCCATGGCCGGATCACCTATCTGTCGCCGCAGGTCGCGATCGAAATGCCGGTCGCGATCGAAACGCCCGTCGCGGGCGTCGGGGGCGGGGGCGAGGGCGGGGCGACCGCGGGGGCGCTGCTGACCGACCTCTTCCGCATGGACAGCACGACGCCGGGCACCGAACGCACGCTCGCCTTCCACCTGTCGTCGCGGACCAGCTTTTCGGACTATTCGGTCTGTGCGGCGGGTGCCGTCGGCGGCGGCCCGGCGGGCGCGCGCTGGTGGTCGATCTCGGGCCGGCCGGTGGTCGACGATCTCGGGCGGTTCCAGGGTTTCCTCGGATCGGGCGCGGACCTGACCGAAAAGCGCAAGTCGGAAGCCGAGATCACCCGGCTCGCGCTGTTCGACGGGCTGACCGGGCTCGCCAACCGGCAGCGCATGCATCTGTCGCTCGACAAGACGCTCAATCAGATAGCCGGGCCCTACCGCGCGACCGCGCTGTTCCTGCTCGATCTCGATCGGTTCAAGGCGGTGAACGACACGCTCGGCCACCCCGCGGGCGATGCGCTGCTGAAACAGGTGGCGCAGCGTTTGCAGCGCGGGGTCGGCGACCAGGGGCTGGTCGGGCGGCTGGGCGGCGACGAATTCCAGGTCGTGCTACCCGGTATGGACGCGCGCGAGCCGCTGTCGGCGCTGGCGCGCGACCTGATCGCGTCGTTGTCGCAACCCTATTTCATCGCCGGCACGTCGGTGACGATCGGCTGTTCGATCGGCATCGCGATCGCACCCGAACATGGCGAGGATTCGGAAACGCTGATCCGCAACGCCGATCTGGCGCTGTATGCCGCCAAGGCCGATGGCCGCGGGGTGCACCGTTTCTATTCGGACGAGATGCTGGCGGGGGCGCAGAGCCGCAAGCTCCTGGAGGACGATCTGCGCCACGCGTTCGGGACGGGCGCGTTCCATCTGGCGTATCAGCCGGTCGTCGCCACCCGGGATGCGCGGATCGTCGGGTACGAGGCACTGCTGCGCTGGGACCATCCGACGCGCGGATCGGTCTCGCCCGCGATGTTCGTTCCGGTGGCGGAGGAATGCGGGCTGATCGAACAGATCGGCGAATGGGTGCTGCGGACCGCGTGCCACGACGCCGCGCGCTGGCCGCTGGGGGTGCGGGTCGCGGTCAACGTGTCGCCGATCCAATTCGCCAATCCAAAGCTGCCCGCGATCGTCACCAGCGCGCTGGCGGCATCGGGCATCGCGCCGCAGCGGCTGGAGCTGGAGATCACCGAGGGTGTTTTCCTCGACGAGAGCGCGTCGTCCGAACGCATGTTCCGCGCGCTGAAGGGGCTGGGCGTCCGGCTGGCGCTCGACGATTTCGGAACCGGCTATTCCTCGCTCGGCTATCTGCGCTCGGCGCCGTTCGACAAGATCAAGATCGACCAGTCCTTCGTGCGCGGCGCGGTGATGCCGGGTAACCGCAATGCCGCGATCATCAAGGCGATCGTGACGCTGGCGGATACGCTGGGGATGGAGACGACCGCGGAAGGGGTGGAGATCCAGGACGAGATCGAACTCGTCCGCTCGCTCGGGTGCAGCCATATCCAGGGCTATGTCTATGGCCGCGGGATGCCGGCGGCGGCGGTGGAGGAGCAACTGGCGGGCGGCGCGATCGCGACGCCGATCGGCCACAAGGTGAGCCGCGCGCCGCGGACCAAGATGCTGCGGTCCGCGCGGATCGCGATCGGCGACGTGGTCGGCGATGTCCGGATCCGCGACATCTCGCCGGGCGGCGCGATGATCGACGGGATCGAGATCGAGGGTGAACCCGGCGGCATGGACGTGCTGATCGAGCTGCTGGAAGACCAGATGTTCGCCGCGCGCATCCGCTGGGCGAAGGGCGGCAAGGCGGGAATCGAATTCGCGGAAAGCTTCGCACTGGACCGGCTGAACCCGGTGGAGCGGGCGGTTCGGCGGGTAGGGTAGGGACCCCGCCTGTCAGGTGATCCTTACCGGCTTTTCCCGCCGATCAGTCATCCCCGCGAAAGCGGGGACCCCGCTTCTTTCTTCTTACCGCGATCCACAGAAGAAGCGGGATCCCCGCTTTCGCGGGGATGACGGGGCGGGGTGCATCAAACGGCAGTGCCTAGAAAAACAGCTTCCGCACCGTCAGCTTCACCGTCCGCCCCAGCGGGTCGAGGTAATCGGGCTGATAACTCACCGGCGTCGCCCCCGTCGCGTCGGTCACCCGCTGGCGGCTGTCGAACACATTGTCGGCCGACAGCACGACACGCACCCCGCGCAGCCAGGGATGCGCTTTCAGCAACTCCAGCCGCTGCCCCAGATCGGCGAACAGGCGGATGTTCGCGGTCGCCAGCCCGCCGAAATTGAGCATGCCCGTCGTCGCGCCCGTCGTGTCGCCGTCGACCCGCGTGCCGCTGGCGTAATTGGCGGACAGCCGGACCCCCAGGCCGTTATTGTTGTAGCCCGCCTGCGCCTCGACCAGGTGGCGCGATTGCCCGCCGCTCGCTCCGATCGCGTCGCCGTTCAGCAGGTCCAGTTTCGGCAGTCCGTTCCGGATCAGCACCGAATCGGTGAAATACCAGGTGTGGTACAGCGCGAACTGCAAGCGCCCGCCGGCCTGGCCGCCGCGGCCCCCGAACCCGCCGCCGCCACCGCCACCGCCGCCGCCGCCACGAAAACCGCCGCCACCGGGGCCGCCGCCGCCCGGCCCGCCTTGGCCCCCCCCCGGCGGTGCACCGTCACCAC
>CAXTVB010000259.1:0-3896 GCA_964247555.1 uncultured Sphingomonas sp.
CCCCGCGCGGGGAGGAATGCGCGTCAGCCGACCTTCACGCCTTTCCAGAACGCGAACCGGTCCTTGATGTCCTTCGCGGCCGGCTTCGGGTCCGGATAATACCACACCGCATCGACGTTGCGCTTCCCGCCCGCGACGATCGTCTTGTACTGCGCGGTGCCCTTCCACGGGCAGACCGAGGTGGTCGCGCTGTCCTCGATCAGCGCGGGGTCGATGCTGTCCGCCGGGAAATAGGCGTTGTTCTCGACGGTGACGATGTCGTCGGAGGTCGCGATGACGGTATCGTTCCAGGTGGCGGTGGGCATGGGTCTTCGTCCTTCACTCGCCCCCCGGCGCGAGTGC
This sequence comes from uncultured Sphingomonas sp., assembly GCA_964247555.1. Lineage (GTDB taxonomy): Bacteria > Pseudomonadota > Alphaproteobacteria > Sphingomonadales > Sphingomonadaceae > Sphingomonas. The sequence continues at coordinate 343 of CAXTVB010000259.1, forward strand.
GATATAGGTGTCGGGGGCGAAGCCCACCAGTAATGTCGTCCCGGCTTCCACCACCGGCCGCCGGATCGCCGACGGATGGGCGAGCATGATCGCCATCGCCTTGTCCCGGTCGATCGCCGCCTTGTCGGCATCGGGCAGCTTGCGGAACGTCGTGCCCGAACGGTTCAGCAACGCCGCCCAGCCGAGCCGGTCGACCCAGCGCGCCAGCACGGCAGGATCGACGCCCGCGGTCTTGTAGTCGTGAAACGCGTAGGCGATGCCGTGCGCGTCGAGCCAGCCGCGCGCCTTCTTGATCGTGTCGCAATTGCGGATGCCGTACATCGTCGTCATGCGCCTTGCCTAGCCAAGCGCGCCGCCCGCGCAAAGGCCAAGCTGGCGAACCCGGCCCGCCGCCGCTAGACAGCGGCGATGGCGCGTCACCCCTTCTTCTCGATCCATCGCCACGGCCTGGTCCGCGTCGCCGCCGCGACGCCGATCGCCAGCGTCGGCGATACGGTCGCGAACGCCGCGGCGACGATCGCGCTGGCCGAGCAGGGCCATGCCCGAGGGGTCGACCTGATCGTCTTCCCCGAACTGAACCTGACCAGCTACGCGATCGACGATCTGCACCTTCAGACCGCGCAGCATCATGCGACCGAGGCGGCGATCGCCGCGGTCGTGGCGGCAAGCGCCAAGCTCGCGCCGGTCCTGCTGGTCGGCGCGGCGATCCCGCGGAACGGCCGGCTGTATAACTGCGCCGTCGTCATCGCGCGGGGGCGGATATTGGGCGTGGTGCCCAAGACGTTCCTGCCCAACTACCGGGAATATTACGAGAAACGCTGGTTCGCGAGCGGCGCCGGGATCGGCGCGCCGTGCCGGATCACGCTGGCGGGACAGACCGTCCCGTTCGGTACCGACCTGATCTTCGCCGCCGACGATCTCGAACATTTCACCTTCCACGCGGAAATCTGCGAGGATTACTGGTCCCCCACCCCGCCCTCCACGATGGGTGCGCTGGCGGGGGCGCTCATCTGCTGCAACCTGTCCGCCTCAAACGTGGTCATCGGCAAGGCCCGCGAACGCGCGATGCTGTCCGCCGCCCAGAGCGCACGCGCGGTCTGCGCGTATGTCTATTCCGCGGCGGGGCCGGGCGAGAGTACGACCGACCTCGCCTGGGACGGCCAGGGGATGATCCACGAATTGGGCGAACTGATCGCCGAATCGCACCGGTTCGCCAGCGAGGGCGAACTGCTGATCGCGGATGTCGATGCCGGACGGATCGAGCAGGAACGGATGCGGACCGGTACGTTCAACGACGCCGCACGGGCCGCCGGCGATCCGGAAAGTCGTTTCAGACGCGTAACGTTCTCGCACGATATCGGGCATGCCGATATCGGCCTTGTGCGCCATGTTCGTCGCTTTCCCTTCGTCCCCAACGACCCCGAAAAACGCGACGCCGATTGCTACGAGGCGTTCAACATCCAGGTCGAAGGGCTGGCCAAACGTGTCGCCGCCGCGGGGGCGAACACGCTCGTGATCGGCGTATCGGGCGGGCTCGACTCGACTCATGCGCTGATCGTCGCGGCGAAGGCGATGGACCGGCTGCACCGGCCCCGCACCGATATCCTCGGCTTCACGCTACCCGGTTTCGCGACCAGCGACGGCACGAAGGGCAATGCCTGGGCGCTGATGCGCGCGCTGGGCGTGGCCGCGGAGGAAATCGACATCCGCCCCGCCGCGACCCGGATGCTGGAGGATATCGGCCATCCGTTCGCCGGCGGCGATCCGGTCTACGACGTGACGTTCGAGAATGTGCAGGCAGGGCTTCGCACCGATTATCTGTTCCGCCTGGCGAACCAGCGCGGCGGGCTGGTCGTCGGCACGGGCGACCTCAGCGAACTCGCGCTCGGCTGGTGCACGTACGGCGTCGGCGACCAGATGAGCCATTACGGCGTCAATGCCGGCGTGCCCAAGACGCTGATCCAGTTCCTGATCCGCTGGTGCATCCGCACCGGCCAATATGATGCGGCGACGCACGACGTGCTCGCCGCAATCCTGGCGACGGAAATCTCGCCCGAACTCGTCCCCGCGGGCGCGGACGGCGCGATCCAGAGTACCGAGACGCGGATCGGACCGTATGCGCTGAACGACTTCTTCGCGCATTACGTCATCCGCCACGGCATGGCCCCGTCCAAGATCGCCTTCCTTGCCTGGCATGCCTGGCGCGACGCCGATGCCGGGCGCTGGCCGGCCGATTTTCCGGCGGATGCGCGGGTCGCCTACGATTTGCCGACGATCAAGGGCTGGCTCGAGAAGTTCCTGACCCGCTTCTTCACCACCAGCCAGTTCAAGCGATCGGCGATGCCCAACGGGCCGAAGGTTTCGGCCGGGGGGGCGCTGTCGCCGCGCGGCGACTGGCGCGCGCCGTCGGACGGTACCGCAGCGGTCTGGCTCGCGGAACTGGCCGGCGCGCTGCCATGACGTCTGCATCTTACCCTCACATGAATAAGCATTGTTGCATAACAACCGTCCGCGGCGCATTGTGAAATTCTTATGACATCCGCTTCTCCGGATGGATCGCGCGATCGCCGGATCGAGGCTCCGTCCAACCTGTGGTTGATTCACCCTGCGGCGCGCGCGCTGCTGCCGCGTGCGCTCTCCGTGGGCCTGTCGGCAAATGCGGTGTCGATCCTCGGGCTTCTTGTCGGGATATTGGCCGCGCTGTGCTACGCGCGGTGGCAGCACCCGCTTGCCGCGATCGCGGGGCTCGGCCTGTCCGTGACGTGGCTGATCGCCGATGGGCTGGACGGCATGATCGCGCGCGCGACCGGCACCGCCAGCGCGCTCGGCCGGATGCTCGACGGGCTGTGCGACCACGGTGTCTTCATCCTGATCTACGTCGCGATGGCGCTGTCGATCGGCACGGTCGAGGGCTGGGTCCTCGCGGTAACGGCGGGCGCGGCGCATATCGCGCAATCGAGCCTCTACGAAGGCGAGCGCGCCCGTTTCCACCGGCGTGCCCAGGGGATCGCCCGCCTGGCGACGCCGATCGCGGGAACCACGCTCGTCCGCCTGTACGACCGCATCGCCGGCGCGCCCGATCGCGCTGCCGCCCGGTTCGAGCGGACGCTGTTGCGGGCCGAAGATCCGGCGGCGCTCGGCACGCGCTATGCCGACGCCGCGGTGCGGCCGCTGCGCTTCATGGCACTGTTGTCCGCCAATACCCGGGTGTGGACGATCTGCATCGCCTGTCTGCTGGGGAACCCTCGCATCTTCTGGTGGGTCGAAATCGTCCCTATGATGCTGATACTGATCGCCGGACTTGTCTGGCATCGTCGCGTCGAACACGGTTTTACCGCTGGTTCGGCATCTGTTTCGGGCGCGTCCGACGACCGGTTCGCCCCCGCCTTCGCAAAGGAACAAGGTCGCTGATGTCTAGCATTCGTATCGCCGTCGTAGGTATCGGCAATTGCGCCAGTTCGCTCGTCCAGGGCCTGGAACATTACCGGGAGGGCGCGAACGACGTCGTCGGCCTGATGCACCTCGACATGGGCGGCTGTCGCCCCAGCGACATC
>CAXTVB010000260.1:0-2685 GCA_964247555.1 uncultured Sphingomonas sp.
GCTGGAAGGTGTTGCGACCGATGATCGATCCGTTCCCACCACCGTCGCGGATATCCCGCGCGTCCTGGAACACCGCGTCCTCGCCCTTCGCAGCGCCGCCGGAGAACACGTTGATCCGCCGCCCGGCGAAGCTCGCCTGGACCATGTGCGCAACGCGCTTGGCCTGGGTCGACCATTCGCCCTTCGCGTAGATGGGCACCGCTTCCTTCTGTTCGATGTGATCCGTCGGCAATTTGGTCTTGATGATGTGCGCGCCCAGCAGCGCGGCCATGTGTGCGGCGTAGGCGCCGACATCGAGCGCGAGTTCGCCGTCCTTGCTGAGGTCGCCGCCGCGCGGATAGCTCCAGATGACCGTCGCGAGACCAGCCGCCTTGGCTTCCTCGGACAGCGCCCGGATCTCCTCCATCATGTCGAAGATCTTGTCCGACCCCGGATACATCGTGAAGCCGATCGCGACGCAGCCCAGCCGCACCGCATCCGCCACGCTGCCGGTAACCGCCTGATCGATCGAGGTGGCCCAGCTGTTCGAGCTGTTCAGCTTCAGGATCGTCGGCATCTGCGCACCGAACGTGTCGGCGCCCGCCTCGATCATGCCCAGTGGTGCCGCAAAGGCGGACAGTCCGGCGTCGATCGCCAGCTGCCAATGGTAATGCGGGTCGTAGGCCGGCGGATTGACCGCGAAGCTGCGCGCGGGGCCATGTTCGAACCCCTGGTCCACGGGCAGGATCAGCAGCTTACCGGTGCCGCCCAACCGCCCCTGCATCAGGATACGCGCGAGGTTGCCCTTCACCGCCGGGCTGGTGGATTCGAACTTGTCGAGAATTGCCGAGACAGCGGGAGTCGTCATATTGTTTTCCTGTCGTATCAAAGTTGAAGCCAGCGGCGTAGCGCATCGTCAATATTGGTCATGACCGTTGCCGGAACCGCACCGATGACACGGACCATGCGTTCGCGACGCAGCGATTGAACCTTATCGATCTGTACTTCGCTCTCCAGGTTTAGTCCCGTATTGCCTGTCGACGGTATCGCGACGCGAAACATCCGATTGCCGCTGATGATGCTTGTCAGCGGGCAGATGGAGAACGAAGCATGGGCATCGTTGAACGCGTCGGACTGCACGATGACGAAAGGCCTCGGTTTGCCCGTATATTCCCCAGGGCCCGCCGCAAGTACCACGTCGCCTCGTTTCACGTCCAAGCGCCATCCTCACGCTCAATGGCTTCGAAAAAGGACCAATCGTCCGCCAATCCAGAATGGGCTCGATCTAATGCAGCGGCAGCCAGGGACTGCCGCTTGGCCTCCGCCAGATACGCCTCGTCATGCCGTTCGACATAGCGGCGCACCGCCTCGCGGGCGATGTCGCTCTTGCTGCGGCCCTGCGACCGCGCGACGGCGGCGAGGCGCTGTTCCAGTTCGCTGTCGATCCTGACGCCCAGCATCGCGAAAACTCCTGTTCAACATGTAAAACATAAGCCGTTGCGCCGCGCGCCGCAACCATAGAACCCCGCCCTTTCGCACCGACGCTCGACGGATTGACGAACCGGCGAATATGCTGTTGCCTGTGTTCCGAACGAGGGGGTGGCGGATGAAGAGCTGGGTAGTAAACCTGTCGGCGCTGGCCATGCTGGGCGGCCTGTCCGCGTCGGTAGCGGCAAAGGACCCGAAGGTCGGCGTCGCCGCGCCCAAGTTCGAATTGACGCTGGTCGACGGCACCAAGGTCTCGTCCGACGAACTGCGCGGCCAGGTCGTGGTGCTGAATTTCTGGGCGACGTGGTGCGGACCGTGCAAGCGCGAGCTGCCGCTGCTCGATGCGTATTACCGCTTGCAGAAGCAACATGGGCTGCGGGTGTTCGCGGTCGCGACCGAGGATTCGCTGACCGAACGCCAGCTGAAACCGCTGTTCGCCGCATTGGCGGTCCAGTCGGCGCGGCGGATCAAGGGGCCCTATGCGGACATGCAGGCGCTACCGACGAACTTCGTGATCGATCGCGCCGGGGTCGTCCGTTATGCGAAGGCCGGCGCGTTCGATCTCGACGAATTGAACACGCTGCTCGTACCGCTGCTAAAGGAGCCAGCGCCGCCGCCTAGCGCTTGAGCGCGGCGACGCCGGGCAGGTCGCGGCCCTCCATCCATTCCAGGAACGCACCGCCCGCGGTGGAGACGAAGGTGAAGTCGCCCGCCACCCCGGCCTGGTTGAGCGCCGCGACGGTATCGCCGCCCCCCGCCACCGACACGAGGCTGCCGTCCTGCGTCAACGCCGCCGCGGTCCGCGCCAAGGCGACCGTCGCGGTGTCGAAGGGCGGCGTCTCGAACGCGCCGAGCGGACCGTTCCAGACGAGCGTCCGGCAGTTCTTGAGCACGTCGCCGAGCGATTCGACCGCGGCCGGGCCGATGTCGAGGATCATCTCGTCCGCCGCGACCTCGTAGACATTGACCGTCCGCGTCGGCGGATCGGCGCGGAATTCCTTCGCGACCACGACGTCGTAAGGCAGATGCACGGTGCAACCCGCGCGCTCGGCGGTCGCCAGGATCTCCTCCGCGGTCGCCGCCAGATCATGCTCGCACAGGCTCTTGCCGACATCGACGCCCCGCGCCGCCAGGAACGTGTTCGCCATGCCGCCGCCGATGATGAGGTGATCGACCCGCCCGACCAGATGCTTCAGCACGTCCAGCTTGCTCGAAACC
>CAXTVB010000260.1:2695-3893 GCA_964247555.1 uncultured Sphingomonas sp.
GCTCCAGCGCGACCAGTTCGGCCTCCATCGCGCGCCCGGCAAAGGCGGGCAATTTGTGCGCAAGCCCCTCGGTGGAGGCGTGCGCGCGGTGCGCGGCGGAGAAGGCGTCGTTGACGTAGAGATCGCCGAGCGCGGCGAAGCGGTCGACGGTTTCGGCGTCGTTGGCCTCCTCGCCCGCGAAGAAGCGGGTATTTTCCAGCACCGCGATATCGCCGGGCTGCAAGGTGGCGACCGCGTCGGCGGCGCCGTCCCAGTCGATGAAGCGCACCGGCCGACCGAGCACCTGGGAATAGGGCTTCACCACCAGCGCCAGCGACATGGACGGATCGCGCCGTCCCTTGGGCCGGCCGAAATGTGCCAGGATCAGGACGATCGCCCCGCGGTCGGCCAGTTCGGTGATCGTGGCCAAGGTGGCGCACAGCCGCGTGTCGTCGGTGACACGGCCGTCCGCCATCGGGACGTTCAGATCCTCCCGAACCAGCACGCGGCGACCCTGGATGTCGCCCATATCGTCCAGTGTCTTGAACGGCTTGGTCATGATAGTTCGATCCTGATCTCATCATCGAGGGCGATCGTGCCGCCCGCCAGCACCCGCGCGCACACGCCGCCGCGCCAATCCGGCGTCAGCGCCGCCTTCAGTCCCTCGGCGATCGTTTCCATGCGGTGGCACGGATCGCACTCCCGCGTCACGAGCAGCACGACATCGGCGCCCAGCCGGATCGTCGCGCCCGGCATTTGCGGAAGGTCGACGCCGTCGACGAGCAGGTTCACCCGCCGTTCGAACCATGGAATGTCGTGCCCGACCTCCGCCATCGCCGCGTCCCAGTCACGGCGCTCCATCAGCGTCACCTGCCGCTTGCCCTTGCCGCCCGGCTTGATCGTCCCGCGATAATCGCCGTGGATCCCCTCCTCCAGCGTGACGCGTACGCGGTCGACGGTCTCGATCGGCCCCTTGGGCCGACCGTGGCGGGCGATGCCGCATAGCCGTCCGACCCCCGTGCCGGTCGTGTCGCGCGCCGCCGAGACGTCGGGCACGACATCGGCAGCCTTCGCGACCTCGCTCGACGCGAACGGATGCGGGGAGACATCCATGGCGACCTAGATGAACGCCGCCATCGCGGTCGCGGTGTCGACCATGCGGTTCGAGAAGCCCCATTCATTGTCGTACCAGCTGAGCACGCGCACCAGCTTGCCGTCG
>CAXTVB010000261.1:0-3810 GCA_964247555.1 uncultured Sphingomonas sp.
GATGATGGGCGAAGAGGGCGGCGGGGGCACGCAGCATCAGATCCTGTTCAACCTCGCCGAACTGCAACTGCACGACGGCCGCGCCGGCTATCGCTGGGACGGCGAGGCATGGTTCGGGCACGACCTGTCGCGCATCGTCGTCAAATCGGAAGGGGAGGGCGGATCGGCCGGGCTCGACGCGGCGGAGGTCCAGGCGCTCTATTCGCGCGCGATCGGGCCCTATTTCGACCTGCAGGCGGGCCTCCGCCAGGATATCGCACCGACGCCGGTACGGACCTATGCGACGATCGGCATCGAGGGCCTGGCGCCCTACCGGGTCGAGGTTGCGGCGGCGGCGTTCCTGTCGACGCGCGGCGAACTGATCGGCCGGATCGAGGGCTGGTACGACGAACGCGTGACGCAGCGGCTGGTCCTGCAACCCCGCATCGAACTGAACCTCGCCGCGCAGGATCTGCGCGGTACGCCGAACGGCGCCGGATTGAGCGATGCGGAGTTGGGCCTCCGGCTCCGCTACGAGATCATACGCGAATTCGCGCCCTATATCGGCGTGTCCCATGATGCGCGCACCGGCCGATCCGCCGATATCGCGCGCGCCGCCGGCCGGGACGCGGCGGCGACCAGCATCGTCGCCGGCGTCCGCTTCTGGTTCTGACCGGCCTCAGTCGATCCGGCAGGGCTTGATCGCGGCCGGGTCGGGGCGCGGGCCGACCGCCCGGAATTCGGCGAGATAGCCGCCTGCGGACGGCATGTCGGTCACCGCGACCTCCTGATAGCCGACCGCCGCGAATTCGCATTTCAGCAGCGCGGGCGGTGTCCCATGATCCTGCGTCGGCCGATCCGCATCGACCAGCACGATCAGCCCGTCCGGCTTCAGCGACGGCCGCATCCGCCACAGGAACGCGTAGGGCTGCGCGATCTCGTGATACATATGGACCATCACGATCCGGTCGAAACTGGCCGGCGGCAGCCGCGGATCGTCGGGCGTGCCCAGCTTGACGCTGACATTGTCCAACCGTTCGCGCGCGACCCGGTCGGCCAGCGCATCGCGGACATTTGCGAAGATGTCCTCCGCCAGCACGCGCCCTTCCTTGCCGACGCGCGCGGCCAGGCGGATGGTGTAATAGCCCTCTCCCGCGCCGATATCGGCGACGGTCATGCCGGGTTTGATCCCGCTCTTGGCCATCACCTCGCCCGCCTCGTTCAAGCGATCGCGGTCCTCCTCGGTGGACCAGCGCGCGGAGACGATGCGCGCGACCGGGCGGTCGGCAGCAGGGAACGGGCCGGGGGGTTTGGGGTCGTGCCGGATGAGCGCCGACGATCCGTCGCAGGCGGCGAGGAGGAGCAACACAAGCCCGGTCACCCTCACCCTCCCGCGGCTGCGCCGCTCCTTCCCTCTCCCAGCGGGAGAGGGAAAGGACGCCGAAGGCGGCGAAGAGGGATGGCGACGCGGCATCAATCCACGTCCTCCACCTCGACCGCCTCGCCGGTCACGCGCTGCGACAGCGCCGCCGCCATGAACGCGTCGAGGTCGCCGTCCAGCACGTCGGACGGGCTGGTCGAGACGACGCCGGTGCGCAGGTCCTTCACCATCTGATACGGTTGCAGGACATAGGACCGGATCTGGTGCCCCCAGCCGATATCGGTCTTCCCCGCATTCTCCGCGTTCGCCGCCGCCTCGCGGATCGCCAGTTCGCGCTCGTACAGCCTGGCGCGCAACTGGTTATAGGCCTCCGCCTTGTTCTTGTGCTGCGACCGCTGGTTCTGACACTGCACGACGATGCCGGTGGGGATATGCGTGATGCGCACCGCCGAATCGGTCGTGTTGATGTGCTGCCCGCCCGCACCGCTCGCGCGGTAGGTGTCGATGCGCAGGTCGCTTTCGTTGTATTCGACCTCGATATTGTCGTCGACGACCGGATAGACCCAGACGCTCGCGAACGAGGTGTGCCGCCGCGCCGCGCTGTCGTACGGGCTGATCCGGACCAGCCGGTGGACGCCGCTTTCGGTCTTGGCATAGCCGTACGCGTTCTCGCCCTTCAGCAGCAGCGTCGCCGACTTGATCCCCGCCTGCTCGCCCGAATGCTGGTCGATCAGTTCGACCTTCAGCCCGTGGCGTTCCGCCCAGCGCGAATACATCCGGCTGAGCATGCCCGCCCAGTCCTGGCTCTCGGTCCCGCCGGCGCCCGCATTCACCTCGACATAGGTGTCGTTGCCGTCCGCCTCGCCCGCCAGCAGCGCCTTGATCTTGTCGCGGTCCGCACGCGCGGCGAGTTCGGCGAGCGCCTGGACGCCGTCGGCCTCCATCGCGGTATCGCCCTCGGCCTCCGCCATCTCGATCAGTTCGACATTGTCGTTCAGTTCGCTCTCGATGGCGCGGGTTGCCGCGATCGCCTCGTCCAGCCGGCGGCGTTCGCGCATGACCGCCTGCGCGGCCTTGGGATCGGACCACAAAGCCTGGTCCTCGACGCGCGCGTTCAGTTCGTCGAGGCGGCGGAGCGCACGGTCCCAATCGAGGAAGCGGCGGAGCAGCGCCAGCGCCTCGTTGATCGTCTCGACATGGGCCTGCGCTTCGGCGCGCATAGTTTGAAACCTTCTTCTGCTACGTCACCCCGGCCTTGCGCCGGAGCCCCGCTTCTTCACGCCGTGGAAAACAGCGGGACCCCGGCTCGAGGCCGGGGTGACGGAAATATAGGGTGGCTACCTAGTAAATGCCGCCCTGCTTTTGCAAGAAATCGCTGTCGCGCGCCGCATCGGGCCGCGCCGCCGCGGGCCCGCCCGTCGCCGCAGCGGCCGGCCCGGCGCGACGCGCAGCATGACGCGGCTCGCTTTCGGGCTTGAAGGCTTCCCAGATCACCGCGGGCTTGGGGTCGCTCATGTTTGGCCAGGTGCCGAACACCGGCTTGCCGCTGGCGCGGTCGATGCGGATCATGCGGATGCCGGCGGGTGCGCGGAACGGCAGCTTCTCCATCCCCTCATACGCCTTGGCGGCCCATTGCTTGAAGATCGGGGCGGCGATCGTCCCGCCCTGCGCGGCACCGCCAAGCGATTTGGGGCTGTCATACCCGATATACAGCCCGCCGATGAATTGCGGGGTGCCGCCGATGAACCAGACGTCGGTGGGGCCGTTGTTGGTGCCGGTCTTGCCGAACATCGGCCGGTTCAGATCGGCCAGCGTCACCGCGGTGCCGCGCTGGATGACGCCCTCGGTGATGTGCACCATCTGATACGCGGTCATCGGATCGATGACCTGTTTCATGCGCGACGGCGGGCGCGGCATCGCCTTGCCGTTCCAGTCGGGCGCATTGCACCCGTCGCAGGCGCGCCAATTCTCGGGCAGGATGACCTTGCCGTGACGGTCCTGGACGAAATCGATCAGGCTCGGCGCATTGCCGCGCCCCTGGTTGGCCAGCATCGCGAAGGCGTTGACCATGCGGCCGACCGTCGTCTCGCCGGCACCCAGCGCGTAGGACAGATAGGGCGGGAAGCGGCCGACGCCCATCGCCGCGATCCGATCGACGACCTTGGACATGCCGATCGCGGCGGCGGCGTGGACGGTCATCAAATTGCGCGACTGTTCGATGCCCCAGCGCATCGTATGCGCGCCCGAACTACCCTCGTTGCCGAAATTCTTGAAGCATTTCTGCCCCAGCCGCGCACCCTGATAGACGCAGAAGGGCGCGTCCATCAGGATCGTCGCCGGCGTCATCCCGTTGTCGAGCGCGGCGGAGTAGACGATCGGCTTGATCGCCGATCCCGTCTGGCGCTCCGCCTGCACCGCACGGTTGAACGCCTGGATGCGCGCGTCGAACC
>CAXTVB010000262.1:0-3747 GCA_964247555.1 uncultured Sphingomonas sp.
CTAGACCCGAAGGTCTCGTTCGACTTGCATGTGTTAGGCATGCCGCCAGCGTTCATTCTGAGCCATGATCAAACTCTCAAGTTTATGTACGATACGGCCGAGGTGGAATTCCCTGACCGAACCGCTCATTTCAAGGAGCCATTCCTGCACATAACATATTTTGTGGATGTGTTATGGGACCTATGGAACGGCTTATTGCTACCGAGCACCCGACACCTTGAATGTCGGACCCGGAGCCGCCGCCCACATGTCCCTTCATCTTGACCAACAATGTCAAAGAGCGCAAAAGACCGACGCTCTAGCCTACCCTCTTTTGGAGGGCGACCTGAGCGCCTGGTTTTTGGTGACCGTAGAAGCGAACCGTGTGGCCCACCGCTGCGGTGACACCCATCTAGGGGAGGGCCTCGGATGCGTCAAACGCTTTTTTGCAATTTTCTTACGGTCGCCCCGGAAACCCGCGGAAAACTGCCGAATTCACGGCTTGTGAACGTCTTCGCCCTAGACCCGAATCGATGGAACCGGACCTCGAAAACCCGAATCACGCGCCGGAATCGCTGGCGGCCCAGGTCCGCAGCGCCGTTTTATGGCGCTCGGGGAGCCAGATCGTGTCGCAGCTCGTGCAATGGGCGGCGACGTTCCTCGTCATCCGCATGCTGGCCCCGGCCGATTACGGACTGTTCGCCATGGCGCAGGTCGTCCTCGTCCTGCTGAACATGCTGAACGGTTACGGGCTCGCCAGTGGTCTGATCCAGCAACCGCAGGTCACCCCGCGGATGGTGCGTCAGCTGTTCGGCATGCTGATCCTGCTGAACGTCGGCCTGGCGGCGATGCAGCTGATGCTCGCGCCGCTCGCCGCCGCCTATTACCGTCAGCCGATCGTCGCCGACATGCTGCGCGTCCAGGCCCTGCTCTATCTCACCACCCCGTTCATCGCGCTTCCCTATGCGCTGCTCGGGCGACGGATGGACTTCCGGTACCAGGCGCGCGCCAACATCGTCGCCTCGATCGCGAGTGCCAGCGCGGCGCTGGGGGGAGCGACCGCCGGGCTGGGGGTATGGACGTTGGTCTTCGCCCCGCTCGTTCTCTTCGCGGTGCGCGGGGCGATGATGACATGGGGCGCACGGTCGCTGGTCTGGCCGAGCTTCGACTTTCGCGGCGCGGGGACGATCGCGCGCTATGGTAGCGTCATGGCGCTGGGGCAGCTCTTCTGGTTCGCGCAGAGCCAGGCCGACGTTTTCATCGCCGGCCGCATGTTCAGCCCGCATCTGCTCGGCATCTATACGACCAGCCTGTTCCTGACGCAGATCTTCGTATCCAAATTCGTGCCGCCGCTGAACGAAGTCGCGTTTTCCGCCTATGCGCGGATCCAGCATGACGACGCCGCCACCGCGCGCGCCTTCCTACGCACGACGCGCGCGGTGATGGTCGTGGCCTTCCCCTTCTATCTCGGCCTTGCCGCCACCGCGCAGCCGCTGGTCGCGACCGTGCTCGGGCCGAAATGGCTGGAGATGGCGCCCGTCGTCCATCTGCTCGCGCTCGCGATGCCGTTCATGACGCTGCAGGTGCTCCTGCAACCGGCCTGCGATGCGCGCGGCAAGCCGGGGATCGGCGTGCGCAACGGCGCGACGGGTGCGGTGATCCTCGCTTCGGCCTTCCTGGTGGGCGTGCATTGGGGGCCGGTCGGGCTCGCCTGCGCCTGGCTCGTGGCCTATCCCATGTATCTGGCGGTCAGTGCCTGGCGGTCGCTGCCGACCATCGGGGTGCGCGCGCGGCAGATCGGGGATGCAGTCGCGATGCCGCTGGTCGCGTCGCTGGTGATGCCCCTGGGGGCCGGTCCCCTGCCCCATAACATCCCCCTGCCCGCGCCGATCCGGCTGTTCTTCCTCGTGAGCATCGGCGGCGCGATCTATGGCTGCTTCCTGATCGCCTTCGCCCGGCCCGTGCTGCGCGACCTGCTGGCGATGGTCCGCAAGCAGCCGCTCGCTCCGGCGGCGGGATAGGCCCCGCGCCTCCCGCCACCCCCGCTTGGCCGGGGATGACGGGCGGGCGGCTTCACTTAGGGCGCAGCGGCGCCACCGCATCGCGGCCGAACTGGGCGATCAGCTCGCCGATCTCGCGCGCCTGCGTCATCGACCGCTGGCCCTGCTCGCGCAGATAGTCGCCCTGGATCTTCATGACCTCGGACAGGTCCTTCGCCTTCGCGGCCTCGCGCATCGCGGCGAACGCCTCGCGCGCATTGCTTTCGGCCTGGTCGATCATCTTCACGCCGATCGTGGACCCACCCTCGGCCATCTTCTGGCCCGATTCCTTCATCGCCTCGCCCGCGCGCTTCGCCGGGTCGACCACGCGCTCGCTAAAGGTCTCGCGCGCCTTTTCGGCGCCGTCGCGCAAGCGGTCGGTCGCGGCCTTCGCCGTATCCGCCGCTTTGGCGGTCGCGGCCTTCGCTGCTTCGGTCGCCTTGCCGGTCGCGGTCTTCGCATCATCTGCCATCATGTCACTCCTCTTCTAGGACGGGTCGCACGCGTCGGCGCCGGCTTGTTGTCGTTCACCTCAACGGGCGGCAAGCCGGCGGGTTGCAGCGCGACCGCCTTCAGCGCCGCGAAGGATGCCCGCAATGCGTCGGCATAGACGTCCGGATCGGGCATCATCTCCCGGTCGCAGGTGAAGGACACCGCGATCGTGTCGCCATAGCTGTAGACCGGGTTGATGAGGCCCATCCCGTCGAACACCGGCCCGGTGCCGTACATCGCGACCATCTTCGCCCCGCAGAAATATAGCGGCACGCGGCTGCCCGGCACGTTGGTGACGACGCAGTTGAACGCGGGGGCATGCGCATTCGCCGCGCCGACCCGCGTGTAGAGCCGCGCCGCCAGTCCGGCGAGGCCGGACGGGATCAGCTGGCTGTAATCCGCCAGCGTCTTCGCGCCGACCGCATTGGTCATCGCCTTCGAATTCACCGCCTCGTCATGCACGAAGCGCAGCCGCTCCAGCGGATCCTCGATCTGCGTACCCAGTCCGACGACCATCGCCGAAACCAGATTGCCGAGCGCCGCCTTCTCGCCCTCTCCCCGTACCGATATCGGCGCCATCGCGGTCAGCGTGTCCTTGGGGAGCTCGTCCTTGTCCTTCAGATACGTCCTGAGGCCACCGCCGACGATCGCCAGGATCACGTCGTTGACCGTCGCGCCCGGCACCGCATCCTTGATCGCGCGGATGTCCTTCAGCGGGAACGGCACCGCGTCCCACACCCGGTGCGCGGAGACCTTCCCATTGAATCGCGTCTTGGGCGCGGGCCGCGCGTTGCGGATCGACACGTCCCCGCGGCCGACCTGCGCGGTCAGCTTCGCCATGCCCGGCAGCGACCGGCCGATCGTCTCCACGACGCGCATCGGCTGCACCAGGCTGTTGAAATAACTGCGTGCGAGCAGGTCGGCGACGCCGGGCATATGTTCCGCGCGCCACTGGTCGTCCCCGGTCAACGGCGTCATCGACGCATCGAGATCGTGGACCGCGGCGGACATCTCCACCCCGCTCATCCCGTCGATCGCGGCATGATGGACCTTCGATACCAAGGCGAAGCAACCGGGCGGGAGGCCGGGGATATTGTCGAGCCCCTCGACGATGGTGAATTCCCACAACGGCTTGGTCAGGTCCATCGGCCGCGAGTGGAGCCGCGCGACCTGGATGCACAATTGCCGCCAGTCGCCGGGCTTGGGCAGCGCGATATGGCGGACGTGGAATTCCAGG
>CAXTVB010000263.1:0-3730 GCA_964247555.1 uncultured Sphingomonas sp.
CTCCGGCCGCTCGCCCGTCAGCAACCGTTCGGGGAAGGCGGTGATGAAGATGACCGGGACATCGAATTCGGCGAGGATGTCCTTGACGGCAGCGCTCCCGGAACTGTCGTCGGCCAGTTGGATGTCCGCCAGAACCAGCCCCGGGCGATCTTCCATCGCCAGGCCCACCGCCTCGTCGCGCGTCACCGCGACGCCGGTCACGTCATGGCCCAGATCGCGCACGATGGTCTCGATATCCATCGCGATCAGCGGTTCATCCTCGATGATGAGGACGCGCGCTCGGGTCTGCTGTTCGATTTCCGCCATCGCCTCCGCGACCAGGTCGTCGACTTCGCTGGTATCGACCTCGATCAGGAACGCGGCGTCCTCGGGCGTGAAGCCTTCCATCGCGGTCAGCAGCAACGCTTGTCGCGACAGCGGCGTCATCCGCGCGAGCCGGGCGCGCGCCGTCGCCTCATGCCCTTCGGACGATGCGGCGACCGGCTCGTCGACCTCGTCGAAATTCGTCGAATTCCAGATGCCCTGGAACATCCGGTACAGCCCCAGCCGGGGATCGACATCGCGCGGGAACTGGTCCGGCGCGGCGACGATCGCTTCCAGCGTCGCCCGGACATATTGGTCGCCATGCGTCTGGCTACCGGTCAGGGCGCGGCCGTAGCGGCGCAGGAAAGGGAGATGCGGGGCAAGCTGCTGACCGAGCGACATGGGGTGGTGATACTCCTGATCTGTTAGCGCTCAATGTGCCGGGGACGACATGGTTGCAACCCGAAGATAGGCAAGCGAAATGTCGGGGCGAACCGAGGTGTGGCAAATCACATATTTTTCGCGCACGCCGTGGGAACCAACGAGAGCGTATTTGGTTTCGTTGACAGGATTATGCCTGTCGCGCGCTCGTTGCATAGGCCATGTAGGACTTGGCCGCTCGTTGGTGGCCGCAGGGGGAATATTTCAGTTTGGTCCAGGACACGCCAAAGCGAGCGAGCAAGGACGAAGCCAAGGCGCGAATCCAGGGTAAGGATCGCGACATGGGTTCAGCGCTGCGTTCGATCTATCTCAAGACGGTCGAAGAGTCGGTGCCCGCGGAGATGCTCGATCTTCTCGGCAAGCTAGACTGACGCGCGGGCCGGATGGCCATGCCCCGATGACCGACGTTCCTATCGCTGCCGAACCGTCAGACCTTCCGGGCGACGTGCGTCCGCCGACGCCCGCCGCAGGCGGCATGTACTCCGGGCTGACCCGGCTGCCGACGGGCGCGAAGCTGTTCCTGATCCTCAGCGGCGCATTGCTGCCGTTGGCGCTGATCGCGGTGTTCGCCACGTTGCAGATGACCCGGATCACCGACGAGGACGTCCGGTCGCGGCTGCGCGTGACCGCCAACGAAAGCGCGCATGCGCTCGCGATCGAACTGGCCGGCGACATGACCGCGCTTCGCGTCGCGGTCCAGGCGCTGGGCACCGACCCTGCCGACGCCCCCAGCTGCGCGCGGGCGCAGGGCGTGTTTGCGCAGCAGGCGAATTCGGGAACGCGGTTCGGAATTCTCGATTCCCGTGGCACGTTGATTTGCGGCGATCTCATCGCGCAGACTGTACATCCGGACCATGTCGACCACGGGATCGCAGCGGCGATCCTTCCCGACAGCGGCCTCGTCCTGTCGATCGCCGCCGCGCGCGGCGGGAATACGGCGCGCGCCTTCTTTCCAGCGCCATTCCTATCGAAGGTCGCGGCGCCGACGACACGCGCCACCGCTTATGGCAGCGTGCTGATGGGCAACGAAGGCGATGGGCTGGTCCTGCAATCGATCCCGAGCGAGCAGCCCTTCGAACGGCTGGAGACGCTGCACATCGACCTGGGCGTAGCCGGCCTGGCGCTGCGCACCACCACCCGCAGCGCGCCGATCACCTCCTCCTTCGTCGTCGCTTTGCTGTTGCCGCTCCTGATGTGGGCGGCGGCGGCGGGGATCGGCTGGTTCGTCGTCGATCATTTGTTGATCCGCCCGCTGCGACGGCTGCGCGCCGCGGTCGCGGCATTCACGCCGGGCGAGATCATCGATCCGGTCGCGGTCACGTCGTTGCCGGCGCAGGAGATCCGCGAACTGGGCGATACCTTCCGCGCGATCAGCCGAACGGTGGCGCTTCACGAGGCGGGGCTGGCGGAGGGGCTGGTCCGCCAGACCAAGCTGACGCGCGAAGTGCACCACCGCGTGAAGAACAATCTGCAGGTCATCTCCAGCCTCATCAACTTCCACGCGCGCGGCGCGCGGAGCGCGGATGCGACGGCGGCGTACGCCTCGATCCAGCGCCGGGTGGATGCACTGGCGGTCGTCCACCGCAATCATTTCGCCGAGATGGAGGAAAATCGCGGCCTGAACCTGCGCGGGGTTATCGGCGAACTGGCCGCAAACCTCCGCGCGACCGCGCCCGACGCCAGTGTGGGCATGCGGATCACGCTGGACGTCGATCCCTATCTGGTCAGCCAGGACGTGGCGGTCGCGCTCGCCTTCCTCATCACCGAATCGATCGAGCTGGCGACGAGCTGCGATCCGTCCGCGCAGATCCGCGTGGCGGTGAAGCCGAGCGATGCCGACGCTGGAAAGGCGGTCCTTCGCGTCGTGTCGCGCGCGCTGATCGACGGCGACGATCTGCAGGCGCTGGTGAAGTCGCGCTACGGCCGCGTGATGGAGGGCCTTTCACGCCAGCTGCGCGCGCCGCTTCATCACGATCCGCTCGTCGGTGCCTATGAAATTCCGTTCGCGGTTCAGGGGCGCGAATAAAAAATACGGCCGATGGCGAAAAGTTTAAAATGGCGCGGAACCATCCTCAACGATCACCGTTTCTACATTCGGATAGCGACCTTATGCCCCCCGCTCTCGCTATCCACGAATAGGCCCGAAGGCGTCCACCCTCCCCCCCCCGGTGACGCTTTCGGGCCTTAATCATTTCAGCATCGGTGAGACGAGCACGCGCAAGCCCCGGCCCTTGCGCCGATGGTAAGATCAGTCTTCCAGCGCCTCGACAGGCTCGCGCGCACGTCGGCGCTCGGTGATCCAGATACCGATCAATGCCGCCTCGTACAGGATGATCATCGGGATCGCGAGCAGGAGCTGGCTCATCAGGTCCGGCGGCGTCAGGACCGCGGCGATCGCGACCGACGCGACGATGGCGTAGCGCCGCGCGCCGACCAGCTGCTTGCGCGTCACGACGCCTGCGCGTTCCAGCAGCATCAGCAGGATCGGCAGCAGAAACGCCAGTCCGAAGCCGAACAGGAACTGCATGATGAACGACAAATAGTTTCCGATCGCGGGCAGCGCCTCGCGCTTCACGCCGCCGACCACGCCCTGGAAGCCGAGCAGATAATGCAGCGCCAGCGGCACCGCGACATAATAGGCCAGCGCCGCCCCCATCAGGAACAGGACAGGCGTCGCGACCAGGAACGGCAGCAGCGCGCGCCGTTCCTTGCGATACAGACCCGGCGCCACGAACTGCCACAGCTGGTTCGCAATCACCGGAAAGGCGAGCATCATCGCCGCGAAGAACGCGACCTTGATGTTGACGAAAAACGCCTCGAATATCTGGGTGTAGATGACCGTCCCCTGCCCTGCGCGCAGCAACGGCTGCACCAGGAAGGCGAAGATGGCTTCCGCGAAATACAAGCAGACGCCGAACGCGACCGCCAGCGCGGCGATGGAATATAAGAGCCGACGGCGCAGTTCGATGAGGTGATCGAGCAAGGG
>CAXTVB010000264.1:0-3725 GCA_964247555.1 uncultured Sphingomonas sp.
GGGCTGGATGGTGTGCTGCTGCCGATCGTCGCCCTCGTCCTGGTCGTGGGCGTGCTGGCGGGCCTGTACCCCGCATTCCTGCTGTCGAGCTTCCGCCCCGCCGCGGTCCTGGCCTCCGCGCGTGCGCCCGGCGGGGGACGGGCGGGGATTCGGCTGCGCGGCGGGCTCGTCGTCTTCCAGTTCGCGGTGGCGATCGCGTTCGCCATTTCGACAGGCGTGATGCTTGCGCATGCCGCGCATGTCGCCGACGCCGATATCGGGTTCCGCCGCGACGGATTGATCGTGGTGCATTCCTTCTCCGACGATGGGCTGGACGCCGCGCAGAAGGCGAGCATCCTGGCGGCCTTCGCGCGGATGCCCGGCATCGTGTCGGTCGGATCGGGGCTGAACGCGCCGGGCGACCAATATTCGACCAGTACCGACACCATCGGTCGCCCGTCGACGCCTGCGCGCAATCCGAGCGTGAGCCGGGTCGACGTCGGCCCGGGTTATTTCGATACGATCGGCACGAGGCTGATCGCCGGGCGGCTGTTCGACGCGGCGCATCCCGCCGACGACGTGCGTGCGATGGCCAAGGAGGTCCGCGCGCACTATGCGGTGAACGTGGTGCTGAACGAAACCGCGGTCCGCGCGATCGGGTTCGCCAGCCCGGCCGACGCGATCGGCCAGCCGCTTGCGGGGTTCAACGGCTATGGGGACGCGGGCGGCGAACGCGTCGTAGGCGTCGTCGCGGACCAGCGTTTCACCTCGCCGCACGACCGCATCTTCCCGACCGCCTATGTCTATACGACCAAGCCGTTCGAGGAAGCGTTCGCGCTCGTGCGCCATACCGGCGATGCGCGAACGACGATCGATCGGCTGGAGGCGACCTGGAAGCGCGTCGTGCCGCAGGTGCCGTTCAGGGCCCGTAGCGCGCAGGACAATCTCTATCGCCGCTGGTACAAGGCGGACGCCGAACGCTCGCGGTTGTTCACCATCGGCGCGGTGCTGGCGGTGGTGATCGGATGCATCGGCCTCTACGGCCTCGCCGCGTTCGACACCGCACGCCGGGTGAAGGAGATCGGCATCCGCAAGACGCTGGGGGCGTCGACGAGCGATGTGCTTCGCTTGCTGCTCGGCAAGTTCATGCGCCCGGTCGTCGCCGCGAACGTGATCGCATGGCCGATCGCCTATGTGCTGATGCGGCGCTGGCTTGCGGGGTTCGACGACCGGATCACGCTATCGGTGCTGTACTTCGTGGCTGCAGGGTTCGGCGCGGCAGCGATCGCGGCGGCGACGGTCTTCGGCCAGGCATGGCGGGTCGCGCGGCGCGAACCGGCACGTGCGCTGCGTTATGAATAGCATGGTCGCGGTCCTCGATGCGACGCGGTACCGCTATCGGCAGCGCGTCGGGTACCTGGGTCGCGGTATATCTCAGGTCTGCCCAACTGTTCGGTCGGCCGGCAGCGACAGGTTGAATTCGAACCGAGTATGAGGTCGGTACAAGCGTCACCGTGTCTCGCGGCGTGCGCCGGCGACCAACCGACGGGCGATCTCGCGCACGGCTTCGTCGTCCTTGCTGTCGTCCTTCGCCGGATCGCCCAGATGGTCGAGGCTGCCCTCGATATGGTCCAGCAGGCCGGGGTGGCGAGCCTCCACATACTCGACCAGCTTGAACAGGACGTGCTCGGCGGCGATCTCGCGGCGGCGGGCGAGTATGGCGATGTCTTCGGTCATTGGTGTCTCCGGAACGTTCCGGAATTGAACGCTCGGCGGCACATTCCGCCCCATCGATGAGTGCTCGTCCTGCAAGGCTGCTGCAGCCTCGATCCGTTCGCGTGCTGACCGGGCGGAGACGCCTCGGCAATTCCCGACTTGGGGATCGGCGGCGTCTTCTAACGCTTGCCGATCGACTTGAAGCTCATGACAACAGCCATGACTCGGCATCCGTTACGGTAGCGAAAAGCTGCATCTCGTCACGATCCGTGATACGCTTGACTTGTATACGGACCAATCCTTCGCCGCCTACGACCGCAAGGCGTTTCGACGTGGAAGCGGCGTTGCGTACGAGTTCACGAAGAATGGCGCTGACCTCTTGTGTTTGAACGGCAAAATCTCTGACGTCAGCCAAGGTGAGATGGCTGGCATTTGGCGGACCGAACTTGCGGACCTCGGCTTGCTGTTCGGTTGCAAAAGCCCGCGCCTCGTCCACATCCCAAAAACCGGCAAGGACCAGGCGGATCATTCGATGACGCGGATCGCTGGCGATACTATACATGGCTACCCGCGCCCTGGCCGTGTTCCGGCTGCCATCTAAATGGGGTATGCCGTTCTGGCATCGCGGCGTGTTTCATCACGCAAGGATTGATCTGATCGGGTGACGCAACCCGGTCGATAGTATCCCGTTGAAGCCATGCCTCGGCGTCTTCCATGCTCGAGAAGAACCTGGCGTCACGCCCGGCTGCTGCACGCTGGATCTGCGAACGGGCAAGACCGACCGAGACCACGAACGCCAATCGGCGGGAGATGAAGGACGGATCGCCCAACAAACGGGTAAATGCCTCGACACTTCCTTGTTTCTGGATTTGCATTTGTCTCATGTCGACGAGCGTCAAATGTTGATTGGGGCCGCAGCGAAGGCGCCGGTGTTCGGCATCGCGCGCGGCCGCAAATCGCTCGATATCGTGCAGCTCGAAGAAGCCGCCGATCGTGATCCACACGAGCGACATCCTCGGATCGGCCTGAACGGAAAAGCTTGCATCCATTCGCGGCTTTTCACCAAAAACACCCTACGGAAACCTTACCGAACCACATTGGGTGTAGCGCTTCGACACGCATTGCGAGCAGGAGCGGGTGGTGCGTTAACGCATCATTTCTTCTGCAAAAACCGTCGTCCGGTCACGGAACGACATGTCGGCTCGGCGATTCGTCCTCGATGGATCAGCAACAAACGCCCATTCTCGACGCGTTGAACGCCATCGAGCGCCGCAAGGTTCACGGCTTCGGCGCGCCCGCCCATCATCAGGGGATGGCCGTTCCCCGCGACCTGCGACGTTTGCTAGGCAAGCAGGTGTTCGCTGTCGATGTGATCACGCCCAAGGGGCTCGACGATCGGACCGAGAGCGGCCACGTCGTCCAGCGTGCGCACGAACTCGGCGCCGAGGCCTGGCAGGCCGACTTCTGTCGCTATGTCACGGGCGGATCGACGCAGAGCCTGCACACGGCGCTCGCCGCCGTTGCAGGACCGGGCGAGACCGTGCTCTTCGCCGCCAACGTCCATAAGGCGGAGCGCACCCATGCGCTGGCATCCGGACTGACCGCGGCGATCGTACCCGTCATGATCGATCGAGCATGGGACGTCGAACACGGCGTCTCGCCCGATGCGCTGGCCCGGGCGCTGGACGAACATCCGGACGCGAAAGCGTTCGTCGTCGTTTCGCCGACCTATTACGGCGTCACCAGCGACATCGCGACGCTCGCCGAACTCTGCCATTCCCGCGGCATCCCGTTGATCTGCGATGCAGCTTGGGGGGGCGCATTCGCGTTCTGCGAAGCACTGCCCCATGACGCACTGACCAAGGGCGCCGACATCGCGGTCTACAGCCTCCACAAGACGATGGGTGCCCTGACGCAAGGCTCGGCCTTGCTGGCGCGGGGAGAGATCGTCGATCGTCAGCGACTGTGGATGGCGTTCGAACTGTTCGAGACCACGAGTCCTTCGGTACCGATCCTGGCCAGTCTCGACG
>CAXTVB010000265.1:0-3704 GCA_964247555.1 uncultured Sphingomonas sp.
GCTCTAGCGACGCGCCGCCACGCGCCCCGCTGCCAGCGGGCTATGTCTCGCCATTGGCCGTGGCACCGACGCTGTCGATCCCCGATGTCGTCGTCGTCCCGGCCGATCGCCGGGCGGTTGCGACGGTGATGCTATCCGAACCCGCGAACCGGCCTCTATCCTGGCGCTGCCTGACCAGGAACGGCACCGCTTATGCAGGCGGGTTCTACGCTACCACGAAAGCGACGGTCCTGTTCCAGCCCGGCGAAACCTACAAGACGATCGAGGTGCCGCTCCTTCGCAGCCTGGGCGACAAGACGTTCAACATCGACTGCGTCTGGTCGAACAACTATCCTCCCATTGCGGGAACGTCCGGCATCGTCCGGAGCGGCGCACCGACGGCGTCGATGCGGATCGCGGCGGTCGCCTATCCGTCCGTGGCGCGGACCGGCGGTCGTACGCTCGCCTTCGCCAGCACGTTCATGGAGCCGATCGTGCCTAACGTTCGCAAGGGCACGTGGCGTTCGCGGTTCGCCTGGGGGCGCGTCCAGTTCGGGAACAAGGAGATCGCGCCTTACACCGACCCATCGACGGACGCCGGGGTGACGCCGCACCCCGTCGTCGACGGCAAGCGAGTCCTGCGCGCCGAGCATCTGCCGACCAAAGACGGCGGGAAGGACTATGCTTTTTCGGCGTCGCTCATCGACAGCATGAACCTGTTCGCATTCCAGTACGGCTATATCGAGGCCCGGGTGAAGTTCGCCCGTGCCCAAGGTACGGTGGCGGCGTTCTGGCTGGTGCCTGCCAGCGGCGCGTGGCCGCCGGAGATCGACGTGTTCGAGACCGGTCTGGGCGACAACCCGCTGCCGGCGAGCAGCATCCATTTCGCCAACGACGGGAAAGGCTCTGCGGAAGGGGTCGTCCTGCCGCAAGTCGTCGAGGACGGCGAGTGGCACATCGTCGGCTTCGACTGGACCCGCGACTGGCAGGTGACGTTCATCGACGGTATCCAAGTGGCCCGGCGCCGCAACCAATTCAACGAACCGATGAGGATCGTGTTCGATGTCTCCGTCGGGGGGCTCGGGCCCGATCCAAAGAATCCCGGACCGGGCTGGAAGAGCGAACTGGCACTCGATTACGTGAAGGTCTGGAAATAGCCCCGAGCGCGTCATCATATGCCGACATCCCGCGTGAATAGGCCGGCGTAAGCAAGCGACAGGCGGCACGTATCTGCCGCCCCCCGGCAAGCGACCGGCAGGAATATGCCGACCGCGCCGTTAACCAGCGCCATGAACCCTCTGTTGGATTGCCCCCCGCTAGTCCGTCTCGGAACGAAGCGGGGAACCTTCAACGATGTCATACTACAACGCCTTGGGCGTTGCGCTCGCCGAGACTGGCAAGAGCAGCACGTCGATCTACGGCAGCACGACCAGCGGTAGCGCGTTGACGGGCAGCAGCGCCAACGATGCATTTCGGGGTTACAGCTATGTCACCACCTATGCCGGCGGGAAGGGCGACGATAGCTATTATACCAGCAACAAATACGACACCGTGACCGAGAAGCCCGGCGAGGGCATCGATACGGTCTATGCGGAACAGAACTTCAAGCTGGGCGCCAATGTCGAAAACCTGACGCTGACATCGACATCGGCCCTGTACGGCGAAGGCAATTCGCTGGACAACATCATGACCGCCAAGCTGAGCGGCCAGACGCTGAACGGCGGCGCGGGGAACGACGTGCTGGTCGGGCTGGGTAGCAACGAGACGTTCATCGTCGGCAAGGGGAACGGCAGCGACGCGATCTACGGTTTCAATTCGACCGACAAGATCCGCCTCGACAATTACGGCATCACCAGCTTTTCGTCGCTCAAGTCCCTGGGTACGCAGGTCGGGGCGGACACCGTGCTGAAATTCGTCAATGGCGAGCAGCTTGTCCTGCGCGATACGACGCTGTCCAGCCTGACCGCGGACAACTTCCTGCTGTCGCACGACACGTCGAAACTGGTCTCGACCTTCGACGACGAATTCAACTCGCTCAGTCTTTACAGCAAGGGCGGCACCTGGCGCACCGAATATGGCAATGGCGGCGCGGGGACGCTGGGCAGTCGCACGCTGCACGGCGAAGCCGAAATCTACATGGACGCCGATTACGCGGGCACCGGCAAGAAGGCGCTCGGGATCAATCCCTTCTCGATCGACAAGGGCGTCCTGACGATCACCGCCGCGCCGACCCCGACCGAGGACAAGGCGGCGCTGGGCGATGCCGCCTACACCTCCGGCCTGCTGACGACGAAGTTCACCTTCGCGCAGGAATATGGCTATTTCGACATCAGCGCGAAACTACCGACGGGCCAGGGCATCTGGCCCGCTTTCTGGCTGCTGCCGACGGACAATAGCTGGCCGCCCGAACTGGACGTGTTCGAGGCCCTGGGCAAAAACACCGACACCGTCTTCATGACCTCGCACGGCGTTGATGCCGCCGGCAACCAGACGCAGACCCAGTCGGCGGTCAACATCGACTATACCCAATGGCACGATTACGGTGTCGACTGGGGTCCCGACACGATCACCTATTATATCGACGGTCAGGCCGTCGCGACGCAGGCGACGCCCGATGCAATGAAGGGCAAGAGCATGTACATGCTCATCGACCTTGCGGTCGGCGCCGGCGGCTGGGCAGGTTCTTATGATTCGACCACCGGCACGCAGCAGATGCAGGTCGACTATGTCCATGCATATGCCACCGCCAATACCGTGTCGACCACGATCAACGGCGTGACCACGCCCTATGCCGCGCCGGTCGCGGTCGCACCTACCGTCCCTGTCGTCACCACGCCAGTCGTCACAACACCGGTCGTCACCGCACCGGTCGTTACAGTGCCCGCAGTTACGACGCCGCTCGCTACGGTGCCGGATGCGGCCAAGCAGCTGGTCGGCACCGCCGCCTCGGACACGCTGGCCGCGGTGGGCAACCTGACCGATATGTACGGCTATGCGGGTGACGACACGCTGCGCGCCGGCACCTTCAGCGCGACGATGCACGGCGGCCTGGGGAACGACACCTATTACGTCTCCGCCGCCAACCAGCTGGTCGTCGAAAATGCGGGCGAAGGCGCGGACGTCGTCCATTCGACGATCAGCTATACGATGACCGCCAATGTAGAGACGCTATTGCTGGACGGGAGCGCCAACATCAACGGCACCGGCAACGACATGGGCGTACGGATCGTCGGCAGTACGGGCAACAACGTCATCACCGGCGGCGGGGGCAACGACATCCTCGACGGCGGCACCGCGGGCGTCGACACGCTGGCGGGCGGCAAGGGCGACGACACCTATTACGTCACCCATGTCGGAACGACGCTGGTCGAAAAGGCCGGCGAAGGCACCGACAATGTCCATTCGACCATCAGCTGGACGCTCGGCGAGAATTTCGAGACGCTCGTGCTGGATGGCGCCGCCAACATCAACGCCACCGGCAACAACCTCGTGGTCCGTCTCGTCGGCAACACCGGCAACAACATCATCACCGGCGGCACCGGCAACGACATGCTCGACGGCGGCACGCAGGGCCTGGACGTGCTGATCGGCGGCAAGGGTGACGACACCTATTACGTCACGCACGCGGGGACGACGCTGATCGAGAACGCCAACGAGGGCAGCGATTCGGTCCACTCCACGATCAGTTGGACGCTCGGCGCCAATTTCGAAACCCTCGCGCTGGA
>CAXTVB010000266.1:0-3692 GCA_964247555.1 uncultured Sphingomonas sp.
TACAACCTCCAGCTCGGCGGCGACCTGTTCCGGCCCGACGGCAGCGCGGTCGATGCGGTGACCGACGACTGGGACAAGTTCGACACCTTCGCCGCGTACGACAAATTTACCCGCGCCTGGCTGACCGAGGCGCGCCGCATCCTGAAGGACGACGGCACGATCTGGGTCATCGGTAGCTATCACAACATCTTCCGCGTCGGCGTCGCGGTGCAGGACCTGGGCTATTGGATCCTGAACGACATCGTGTGGCGCAAGGCCAATCCGATGCCGAATTTCAAGGGCACGCGCTTTACGAATGCGCACGAGACGCTGATCTGGGCCTCGATGGGGGAGAAGGCGCGCTACACCTTCAACTACCGGTCGATGAAGACGCTGAACGACGAATTGCAGATGCGCAGCGACTGGGAATTCCCGATCTGCGGCGGGCAGGAACGGCTGAAGCGGGACGGCGTGAAGGTGCACCCGACTCAGAAGCCCGAGGCGCTGATCTACCGCGTGCTGCTGGCCTGCACGAAGCCTGGCGACGTGGTGCTCGATCCGTTCTTCGGCACCGGCACGACGGGCGCCGTGGCGAAGCGGCTGGGCCGGCGCTGGATCGGGATCGAGCGCGAGGACGACTATATCGCCGCTGCGGAAGGCCGGATCGCGGCCGCGCTGCCGCTCGACGAATCCGCGCTATCGACGATGCAGAGTCCCAAGGGCCAGCCCAAGGTGGCGTTCGGGACGCTGGTCGAGACGGGCTATGTGATGCCCGGCGCGGTGCTGACCGATGCCAAGCGGCGTCACCGCGCAGTGGTGCGCGCGGACGGTTCGCTGCTGAGCGATTGCGGGGCCAGCGGGTCGATCCACAAGCTGGGGGCTACGCTACAGAAGGCACCCGCGTGCAACGGCTGGACCTTCTGGCATCACGACGATGCGGGCACGGCGCGGCCGATCGATACGTTGCGGCAGACATATCTGCTGGCGACGTTGCCGTGAACACTCCTTCGTCACCCCAGCGAAGGCTGGGGTCTCAAGCGGCAAGCGCGCACCTCACAACCGGGAGACCCCAGCTTTCGCTGGGGTGACGGAGGGGTAGCGCTTGACCCTCCACCTCCGCCCTGTCCAGTTCGTCGACACGCCGATCGGCCTGCCGGAGGGCAGCGTCGCGCGGCTGGCCGGTGGGATGTGCTGGTTCGCCGCCTATGAGTCGATCGAAGACGGCGTGCGGCGCACGGTTCCCGTCGCGGATATCGCGATGCTCGGCGACCAGGCGGTGCAGCGCCACGCGGCGATGATTCGACCACGCCCGCCGCTGGTGTTGGGCGAACGCACGCTCCGCCTCGACCAGCCGGTGGTCGCCGGTATCCTGAACGTCACGCCCGACAGCTTCTCCGACGGCGCGAAGCATCTCGGCGACCCGGCGGCCGCGGCGGCGGCGGGGGTCGACATGGCGGCAGCCGGCGCCGCGCTGATCGATGTCGGCGGGGAATCCACCCGGCCCGGCGCGGCGCTGGTCTGGGAGGAGGACGAGGTCAAGCGCGTCGTGCCGGTGATCGAACGGCTGGCGGCGTCCGGTACGTTGGTCTCGGTCGACACCCGCAAGGCCGCGGTGATGGAGGCAGCGCTCGCCGCGGGTGCGGGAATCGTCAACGACGTGTCGGCGTTGCTGTGGGACGATCGCGCGCTGGCGATCGTCGCGCGTGCCGGCTGCCCGGTGGTGCTGATGCACTCGCCCGATCCGGCCAAGGGCGGGCATGGCCGCGTCGGGTACCGCGACGTGCTGACCGAGGTGTATGATTGGCTGGAGACGCGGATCGACGCGGCGGTCGCCGGCGGGGTGGAGCGCGCGCGGATCATCGTCGATCCCGGCATCGGCTTCGGCAAGTCGCTCACCGACAATCTGGCGCTGCTGAACGGGCTGGCGATGTTCCACGGGCTGGGGTGTCCGGTCATGCTCGGGGTCAGCCGCAAGCGGTTGATCGGCGCGCTGTCGAACGAGGCACCGGTGGGGGAACGGCTCGGCGGATCGGTCGCGCTCGCGATCAAGGGGGCCGAGGCGGGGGTCCAGTTGCTCCGCGTCCACGACGTCGCCGAGACGGTGCAGGCGGTCCGGGTCTGGCGCGGGCTGAAAGATGCGGCGATGATGCCCGCTCGCTGAGAACGGAGGCACTATCATGACGTTCGATCCGCAGAAGACGCTGCTGGCCTATGCCGGCGTGACGACCGCCGCGCTCGCCTGGTTCCTGATCGCCGCCGCCGCGCCGCCGGTGGCCACGCATTTCGGCACGATCGACGTGGAGCGGATCAACGTCCGCGAACCCGATGGGACGCTGCGCATGACGATCGCCGATACGGCGCGCGCGCCCGGGATCATCGTCAAGGGCACCGAATATCCGCACCCCAGCCGCAGCGCGGCGGGCCTGCTGTTCTACAACGACGAGGGTACCGAAAATGGCGGGCTGATCTTCGGTGGGCGCAAGACCGGGGGGAAGGCGGAAAGCTATGGCAGCCTGACCTTCGATCGCTACCAGCAGGATCAGGTCGTGCAGCTGCTCGGCGAGCAGGACGGGGCCGATCGGCGCGCCGGGCTGATGGTGAACGATCAGCCGGAGCGGCCGCTCGATTTTCCGGCGATCGGCCGCATCGGGGGGATGCCGGCGGCGCAGCGGGCGGCGGCCTATACCGCGGCCAATGTGGGGGGTACGCCGCGGGCGTTCATCGGCCGCGATCATGACGGATCGTCGCGCGTCGCGCTGCGCGACGGAGCGGGGCGCCCACGGCTGGTGTTGCGCGTCGCAGCCGATGGCGTGACGGCGATCGATTTCCTGGGCGCGGACGGGAAGGTCGTTCGGACGCTCTAGGCGGCGTTGTCGATGCCCAGTTCGCCCAGTTTCCGGTAGAGCGTCGACCGCCCGATCCCGAGCCGCCGCGCGACCTCGGTCATCCGGCCGCGATAATGGCCGATCGCCAAGCGGATGACGTCCGCCTCGATCTCCTCCAGCGCGCGCATATTGCCGTCCGCGCGAAACAGGGTGACCCCGCCCGACATCGCCATCGCCATCGCGACGGGCACGCCGCGGCGATTGCCGAGGCTGGCGATCTGCGGGAAATCCGCGCGCGTCAGCGCCGCGCCCTCACACAGCACCGCGGCACGGAAGAGCGCGTTCTGCAGCTGGCGGACATTGCCCGGCCAGTCGTAATCGGCGAGCAACGACAGCGCGTCGTCGGTGATGCCCAGCGGCCTGAGGCCCGGCTGCTGCGCGATCCGTGCGAGCAGGTGGCGGGTGAGCGCGGGGATATCCGCGGTGCGTTCGCGAAGTGGCGGGATCGTGACCTGCACGACGTTCAGCCGGTAATACAGGTCCTCGCGGAAGCGCCCGGCCTCGACCTCGTCGAGCAATTTCTTGTTCGTCGCTGCGATCACGCGGACGTCCACGATCCGCGGATGGCGCGCGCCGATCGGCTGGACCTCGCCGGACTGCAGCACCCGCAGCAGCTTGACCTGCGCGTCGAGCGGCATTTCGCCGACTTCGTCGAGCAGCAGCGTGCCGCCGTCCGCGTCGGCGAAGCGGCCGATCTTGCGTTCGAACGCGCCGGTGAACGCGCCCTTTTCATGCCCGAACAGCTCGCTTTCGACGAGGTTCGCGGGGATCGCACCGCAATTGACGGTGACCATCGGCTTCTTTCCCCGGGGGCTGGCGGCGTGGACC
>CAXTVB010000267.1:0-3685 GCA_964247555.1 uncultured Sphingomonas sp.
ATCCCCCATAGCGGCGAGCGGCGATAGAAGCGCAGCATCGGCTGGAACGACAGCGCGATCAGCACCCAGGTGGCGACGCCGACCGCGCGCGCCGTGCCGTGCCCGAACGCCGCCAGCGCCGGGGCGAGCAGATAGGTGACCCCGAGCCCCAGCGTCGTTCCCGCCAGCAGCAGCGGCGAATAGCGCAGCTGTGCATAGGCGGAGCGCGAAATCATCGCCGCGACCGCGCCCCAGCCGTCATAGGGCCGGATGCTTACCGAGCGATCGGTCAGCCCGAGCCAGATCCGTCCCTGTCGCTTCATCAGCGCGCCCACCGCGCAATCGTCGATCAGCGCGCCGCGGACGGCCCCGATCCCACCAGCGCCCGCAAGGGCATCCGCGCGCACCAGCATGCACCCGCCAGCCGCGGCACCGATGCCAGTGGGCCGATTTACCCGCGCGAAGGGGTATAGCAGCTGGAAGAAGAACACGAAGGCCGGGACGAGGGCGCGCTCCGCCAGCGTGTCGCTGCGCAATTTCGCCATCAGCGAGGTGAGGACCAGCATATTGTGTTCGGCGCGCGCTACGAGGCTGGCGAGCGTGTCGGGGGCGTGGGCGATGTCGGCGTCGGTGAGCCACAGATAACGGGGACTGCCGGCGGCGATGATGCCCTGTTCGACGGCCCATAGCTTGCCGGTCCAGCCGGCGGGCAGCGGCGCGCCATCGACGACGGTGACGCGCGGAGAGCCGATCGCGCGCGCGATGTCGCCGGTGCCGTCGCTGCTGCCGTCGTCCACCACGACCACCCGGAAATCGCCGGGATAGGCCTGTGCCGCGAGGCTGCCGATCGAGCGGGCGATCACGTCCGCCTCGTCGCGGGCGGGGACGACCGCGACGACGCTTGGCCATGAGGCGGGGTCGGGAAGGGCGGCGGTGTCGCGTTCGCCCGCCAGCCAGAAGCGGCCATGGGCGAGGAGGAGGTAGAGCCAGATCGCGAGAGGAAGGAGGGCGAGAAGGGTCATTTTCCACCTCCGTCATGCCGGGCTCGTCCCGGCATCCATCGTGCCGCGAAGTCGCCGGCCTCTGGTTTCGCGGCGCGATGGACCCCGGCACAAGGCCGGGGTGACGGAAAGCGTGAGATCACCCGATCGTCCCCGCCGCGCGAAACCAAGCCACCGCATCGGCTACCGCCTCCGCATGCGGCCGCGCGCGATAGCCGAGTTCCGCTTCCGCCTTCGCCGAGGAATAATACATCGTATGCGCCGCCATCTTGAGCGCGTCGCGGGTCAGCATCGGTTCCTTCCCCGTCACCCGCGCGACCTGTTCGCTGACCCAGGCGATCGGCACCAGCGGTGCGCGCGGCAAGCGGATCGTCGGCGGCCTCCGCCCGACCGCCAGCGCGACGGTGGCCAGCATCGCCGCCAGCGTCACGTCCTGCCCGCCCAGGATATAGCGCTCGCCGATCCGCCCCTTCGCCATCGCCAGCAGATGTCCGCGCGCGACGTCGTCGACATGGACGAGGTTGAGCCCCGAATCGACGAAGGCCGGAATGCGCCCGTTCGCCGCCTCGACGATGATCCGGCCCGTCGGCGTCGGCTTCACGTCGCCGGGACCGATCGGGGTGGAGGGGTGGACAATGATCGCGGGCAGGCCCTCGTCGTGGATCAGCGCCTCGACCAGCCGTTCGGCGACGACCTTGCTGCGCTTGTACGCGCCGACGACGGTCTGCTCGGTCGCGGGCCGCGTCTCGTCCGCCGGACCGGCCGGGTCGGGCAGGATCGTGGCGACGCTGCTGGTATAGACGATCCGCGACACCTGCGCGTCGAGCGCGGCGCGCATCACGATGCGCGTCGTGTCGCGGTTGTTCGCGACGATGTCCTCCGGGTCGCGCGCCCATAAACGATAGTCCGCGGCGACATGGAACAGCGCCGTCGTGCCCGCCATCGCCCGAGCGACGGCTGCGGGATCGCGCAGGTCGCCATCGACCAGCGTGCCGGGGAAGTCGACGAGGTTCCCGCGCGGGCTGGAGGCGCGGATGAGGCCGCGCACTGTGTGTCCCTCCGCCACCAGTGCCCGCGCGACGGCCGCGCCGACGAAGCCGGAGACGCCGGTGACGAGGATGGGATGGTCGGGGGAGGATTCTGGGATCATTGGCGACGGCTGCTAGCGCGTCGGGGGCGGCTTGGGGAGGGGAACTCGCCGCTTGCCCTTCCCCGTTTCCCTTACGCCCCCCGGCGACGGCCGGGGGCCCGTCGAAAGACGAGTGTGGGCGATGATGGCCGCCGGCCCACGCCGGTCTTGCAACTGGGCCCCGGCCGTCGCCGGGGAGGCGTATATGGTCGGGGGCGGATCGCATCATGACGGATTAGCCTGCCTGCGATAGGAACGGCCAATGCCGACCGGCCTCGTCACCATCGCATCTCTCTGCGGCTGGCTCCTCCTCGCGCTCGCCGCGACCGGGGCGGCGTACATGGTGGTGGCCGGCATCCTGTTCGGTCGTCTGACCGCGCCGGGCACGTCGCCGCCGACGAGCAGCGCAGGCGTCACGATCCTGAAGCCGCTCTACGGCGCCGAGCCGCACCTGACGGACAACCTCGCCACCTTCCTCGATCAGCACCACGATGGCCCCGTCCAGCTGCTGTGCGGCATCGGCAGCGCCGACGATGCCGCGATCCGCGCGGTCGAGGCGCTGAAGGCGGCGCATCCCGGCGCGACCATCGACCTGGTCGTCGACGCGACCCGCCACGGCAGCAATGCGAAGATCGGCAATCTCGTCAACATGCTGCCGCATGCGCGCCACGCTGTGCTCGTCCTGAGCGACAGCGACATGGCGGTGCCACCCGATTATCTCGGCCGCCTCCTCGCCGCGATGGAGACACCGGGGGTCGGCGCGGTGACCTGCCTTTATCGCGGGCGCGGCGACGCGGGTTTCTGGTCGCGGATCGCCGCGGCGGGGCCGAGCTGGCAGTTCCTCGCCGGGCTGTCGGTCGGGATCGCGGGGGGGCTCGCGCAACCCTGCATGGGATCGACGATCGCGCTTCGACGCGACACGCTCACCGCGATCGGGGGATTTGCGGCGTTCTCCGATATCCTCGCGGACGATCATGCGATCGGGCAGGCGGTCGGCGCGCTAGGCCAGCGGATCGCGGTGCCGCCGCTGCTGTTGATCCATGCCCATGACGATCCGGGCCTGCGCGCGGTCTGGCGACACGAACTGCGCTGGGCGGCGACGGTGCGCGGCGTGGCGCCCCTGGGCTATGTCGGATCGATCGTCACCTATCCGCTGCCGCTCGCCCTCCTCGGTGCGATCCCCCATCCGGTCGCGGGGCTGGGGATCGCGTTGGCCGTGCTGGCTGCGCGGTTGGCGTTTGCGATTCGGGTCGATGCCCGCGCCGGCGCGCCCACCGCTCCGTACTGGTTGCTGCCGGCCCGCGACATCTTGTCCTTCGCCGTGTTCCTGGTCAGCTTCTTCGTACGATCGGTTGATTGGCGCGGCGCAACGCTTAGAATGGCCTCAAACGGCGCGATCGTCGCCGACCCGGAGAATTCCCAATGAAGCGTACCCTGTTCCTGCAGGCTCCCTCGTTCGACGGCTATGACGGCGGCGCGGGCGCACGCTACCAGATGAAGCGCGAGGTGAAGTCCTTCTGGTATCCGACCTGGCTCGCGCAGCCTGCCGCCATGGTCGAAGGATCGCGCCTGATCG
>CAXTVB010000268.1:0-3670 GCA_964247555.1 uncultured Sphingomonas sp.
GCTCGGACCCGTCGGCGCGGTGGTGTTCGGCGGCGTCAGCGCGATCGCGATCACGATCGCCTGGGCCCGGCTTTTCCCCGAATTGAGGCTTGCGCGGACGTTCGACCCGCCCGACATGCCCGAGCGATCGACTGCGATGGAGACCGTGTGATGAAGGCCAACACCATTCTCGATACGATCGGCAACACGCCGCACGTCCGGTTGTCGAAGCTGTTTCCCGGCAGCGAGGTCTGGGTGAAGTCCGAACGCTCCAACCCCGGCGGGTCGATCAAGGACCGGATCGCGCTGGCGATGATCGAGGCGGCGGAGGCGAACGGCCACCTGAAGCCCGGCGGCACGATCATCGAACCGACCAGCGGCAACACCGGCGTCGGCCTGGCGATGGTCGCCGCGGTGAAGGGGTACAAACTCGTCCTCGTCATGCCCGAAAGCATGTCGCTCGAACGCCGCCGCCTGATGCTGGCATACGGTGCCAGCTTCGATCTGACGCCACGGGAAAAGGGCATGAAGGGCGCGATCGAGCGTGCCTTGGAGCTGATCGAGCAGACGCCGGGCGCGTGGATGCCGCAGCAGTTCGAAAATCCTGCGAACATCGACGTCCATGTCCGCACGACGTCTCAGGAAATCCTGGCCGACTTCGCCGATGCACCGATCGACGTCCTCATCACCGGGGTCGGCACGGGCGGTCACATCACCGGCGTCGCGGAAACGCTGAAGAAGAGCTGGCCGAACCTCAAGGTGTACGCGGTGGAGCCCGCCGCATCGCCGGTGATTGCGGGCGGTCAGCCGGGACCGCACCCTATCCAGGGGATCGGCGCGGGGTTCATTCCCGCCAACCTGCACACCCAGATCCTCGACGGCGTGATCGAGGTCGATGCCGCGGTGGCCAAGGACATGGCGCGGCGGTCGGCGACCGAGGAGGGCATGCTGGTCGGTATCTCGTCCGGTGCGACATTGGCGGCGATCCTGCAGAAACTGCCCGATCTGCCCGACGACGCCCGCGTGCTGGGCTTCAACTACGATACCGGCGAGCGGTACCTGTCGGTGCCCGACTTCCTGCCCGAGCACTGATGCGCCGCATCGACGCGGCGACCGCCGCCGTGGCGATCGTCGCGGTGGCGGTGCCGACGTTTGTCGTCAGGCACCCGCCACGCATCCGCCACCGCGCGATCGCCGCCCTGCCCTCGCCGCGGATCGTCCCGCAGGCGGAGCTGCCCGCGGTCGAGCCGGTGCGCTTCGTCGACCTCAATCCCGACGAAGCACGCGCGTATAATGCGGACGTGCCCTTCTCCACCGAACCGAACCCGGCCGCGCGCGCCTTCCGGTTCGGTGGCGGTGCGGACGACCGCGCGCGGGCGATCGACTGCATGGCGGCAGGAACGCTGTACGAGGCCGGAGACGACACCAAGGGGGAGAAGGCGGTCGCGCAGGTCATTCTGAACCGGCTGCGTCATCCCGCCTTTCCGAAATCGGTGTGCGGCGTGGTGTTCGAGGGGCAGGAGCGGAGCACCGGCTGCCAATTCTCGTTCAGCTGCGACGGCGCAGTCCAGCGTTGGCAACCGACGGACGATGCCTGGCGACGTGCGCGCGACGTCGCGACGGCGGCGCTGTCCGGCGCGGTGTATCGGCCGGTCGGCTATGCCACGCATTATCATACCGACTGGGTGGTGCCGTACTGGCAGTCGAGCCTGGACAAGATCGCCGCGGTCAACACGCATCTGTTCTTCCGCTGGAGCGGCTGGTGGGGCACCCCGCCGGCGTTCGATCGCCATCCAGACGGGCATGAGCCGGTGATCGCGCAGTTGGCACCGATCTCGGATGCGCATCGCCCGGGTGGTCCGGCGAAGGATGATGCGTCGCTGGCGGAGGCTTGGCGGGTGTTGGGGTTCGGGATCGACACGGCGACGCCTCCGCTCGCGACGACGGCGAGCGACCAGACCGAGAACAACCTCGTTACGCTGGATCGCACCGTTCCGCCGGATACCTATCCCGCGCTTGCCGCCCAGGCCTGTGGCGAACGGGCGAGCTGCCGCTATATGGTATGGACCGACCATGTCCGCGCGGCGGCGACGCTGCCGCTGACCGACGCGCAGTTCGCCGCGCTGGCATTCAGCTATTCGCGGGACCGGACGCTGGGGTACGAGACGATGGCCTGGAACTGCGCGCAGGCACCGCGAGCGGACCCGGCGCAGTGCATGAAACGACCCATGGTGCGGGTGGTTTCGCCGGCGCCGGTGCCGACTTCCGCGGATTTGGGTGGGGTGCGGCGCAAGGGGGGTGCGGTGGTGAAACCGGCCGATCCGCGGGATGAGCACCGGTCGGGGACAACCGATGCCTCGACGGACACGACCCGCTAGAGACACGCCCCCTACCCGTCATCTTCGCTTTCGCGGGGATGACGAAGGGGGTGGGTTCGACCGCCGCGGTCAGTAGGCTAAGCCGCCATAAACATCTCGGGGCTCAGCGCCATCAGCGCCTCCGCCCCGCCTTCGATCTTCCGCCGAAGCGCGCCCGTATCCGGCAGCACCCGCTCGGCGAAGAACCGCGCCGTCACCAGCTTCGCGTCGAGGAACGCGACATCGCCCTCCCCGGCCGCCTTCAGCCGAGTCGCCGCGACCGCCATCCGCAGCCACATCAGCCCGACCGCGACATGGCCCATCAGCGTCATGTACGAATAGGCGCCGGCACCGACATTGTCCGGGTTCTTCATGCCGTTCGCCATGAACCACATCGTCGATGCCTGCAGATCGCCGAGCGCCTTTTCCAGCCGCGTCGCGAAATCCGCCGTCGCCGAGTCCTGCTTCGCCGTTGCGATCTCGCTCGCCACGACTGCGAAGAAAGCCTGCACCGCACGGCCGCCATTCTGCGCCAGCTTGCGGCCGACAAGGTCCATCGCCTGCACGCCGTTGGTACCTTCGTAGATCATCGCGATCCGCGCATCGCGGACATATTGCTCCATGCCCCATTCGGCGATGTAGCCATGCCCGCCGTAAACCTGCTGCGCATTGGTCGCGATCTCGTATCCCTTGTCGGTGCCATACCCCTTGATGACCGGGGTCAGCAGCCCGATCAGGTCCGCCGCCATCTGGCGGTCCTCGTCGACCGGCGCCGCATGTTCCAGATCGACCTGAAGCGCACCCCAGAGGCACAAGGCGCGAAGCCCCTCGGTCATGGCCTTCGCCTCCATCAGCATGCGGCGGACGTCGGGATGGACGAACAGCGGATCGGCCTTTTCGGTCGGCTCGCTCGGCCCGGTCAACGCACGGCCCTGGCGGCGATCATGCGCGTATTGGACCGCGTTCTGGTACGCGGTCTCGGCTACGCCCAACCCCTGCAACCCAACGCCGAGCCGGGCGGCGTTCATCATGATGAACATCGCCGCCAGCCCCTTCATCTCCTCGCCGACCAGCCAGCCGGTGGCGCCGTCGTAGTTCATCACGCAGGTCGAATTGGCGTGGATGCCCATCTTGTGCTCGATCGACCCGCACGACACCGCGTTGCGCGCGCCCAGCGAACCATCGTCCTCGACCATCACCTTGGGCACCACGAAGAGCGAGATGCCCTTCGACGAATCGGGCGCGCCGGGGGTTTTGGCCAAGACGAGATGGATGATGTTCTCGGTCAGGTCATGCTCGCCCGACGAGATGAAGATCTTCGTGCCGGTCAGCTT
>CAXTVB010000269.1:0-3659 GCA_964247555.1 uncultured Sphingomonas sp.
TGGACATAGCTGTCGCCGATCCGGCCCCAGTCGCGAAACTCGATCCCCAGCTTGAACGTCGCGCGGGTGCGGGCCATGAATTCGGCCTCGTCGATGCCCAGCCGCTCGTTGAACGCGCGGATATGCGGCAGCGTCGCCTCGCCGACGCCGACCACGCCGATCGCCTCGGATTCGACGAGCCTGACCGTACAGCGGTCGGGCAGCAACCGCGCCAGCGCCGCCGCGGTCATCCATCCCGCGGTCCCACCGCCGACGACGACGATCCTTGTCCTGACGCTGTCGGTCACCCGCTCCATCTCTCTATCGCTCGAGCGCTTATGGTCGCGCTCCCATCGTTGAACAGGGCGTTCCCGATCCCGACGCCCGCGTCAATCGCCATCGATCGGCGGTGGGAAGTCGTTGCAGAAATAACACAGCGACCATGATTCGGTCATTGACGGCCAGCGAATGTTACCGCAACCATTGTCGTTGCCGCTCGGCTCTGCTGTAGAGGTGACAACAGGTTCAGGCGCGGCTCACAGCGTCGACGACATAGGGGAGGACTACGATGCGTGTTGCAACGCCGTCGATCGGCTGCACTCATTTCACCCGCTTGCTGCAGGGCGCGTCCGCCACCGCACTGTGCGTTGCGGCCTTTGCCGCCTCCGCTCAGGCGCAGACACAGCCGGCGCCCGAGACCAAGATCCCCGCCACCGCGACGAACCAGACCGCGCCGACGGATAGCGGCCAGGACGGCAGCGCGAGCGGCGGCGACGACATCGTCGTTACCGGTATCCGCGCCAGCCTTGCCAATGCGCAGAACATCAAGCGGAATTCCGACACCATCGTCGACGCGATCACTGCCAGTGACATCGGTGCTTTGCCCGATCGTTCGGTGACCGAGGCGCTACAGCGCGTCCCGGGCGTCGAGATCAGCCGCTTTGCGGGCGCCAACGACCCCGACCATTTCTCGGTCGAAGGATCGGGCGTGACAGTACGCGGCCTCAATTTCGTGCGCTCCGAATTCAATGGTCGCGACGCCTTCGCCGCCGGCATTGGCGGTCAGGCGCTCAACTTTGCCGATGTCCCGGCCGAACTGCTCGGATCGGTCGAGGTCTACAAGAATGTGACCGCGGCGGCCATCGAGGGCGGCTTGGCCGGTACCGTGAACCTCAACACGCGTAAGCCGTTCGATAACAAGGGCCTGCATATCGGTGCCGACGCCGAGGCGAATTACGGCGATTTCGAAAAGAAATGGTCTCCGACCGGATCGCTGCTGATCAGCGACACATGGGAAACGCCGGTCGGCACCTTCGGGCTGTTGGGGGACGTATCCTATTCGCGCATTCGCAGCCGGGCCGACGGCATCCAGGTCACGAATTTCCAGACGCGCGACAACACCCAGGTGCCCTATCAAAACGGTAACGGGGTCCTCGTCTGCCGCAACCCGTTGCCGAGCAGCAGCGATACGACGACGCTCCCGGCCGCAGCTTCGCCCTGCGGTGCGGCTTCCACACCCGGCGCGGACGGCCTCGCCGATCCTCTCGCGACGGCCTACGCCCCCCTTGGTGGCCAATATCGCACGCAGGATTTCGATCGTAAGCGCGATGGCATCGCGCTGGCCGCCCAGTATGAGAACAACGATAAATCGTTCCTGATCACCGGGCAGTTCATCCGCTCGCACACCACCAATGCCTGGGGCGAGCATACGTTCGAGGACGCTCCGGATCTGTCCGAGTATGACACCTTTCCCAAGGGGTGTGTCCAGAACAGCGATGGTCCGTTGTATAATGGCAATGGCACGACGCGCGCCGAGTGCCCGGTCGGAAGCTTTTCGAACTATACCTATAATTCGAGCGGATTGTTCGAGAGCGGCTACATCACTACGCCTGGAACGGGATACCGTACCAGCCGCAGCGGCGATCCGGCGACGACGTTCTTCCCGACCGGCGGCGCCCAGACGTCGGAGTCGCTGCGGCGAGTGTTCGAGGAGAGCACGAACAACGATTATGGCGTCAACGCGAAGATCAATCCTTCATCGCGGCTCGCGATCGATCTCGACTTCGATTACACGACGTCGGTTCACACCGACACGGACATCAGCATTTTCGGATCGACCTTCGCCGATCAGGAAATCAACCTGACCGGCAAGTTGCCGTCCGTCGTTTCGCACAAGCCGAGCACGCTTCAGGCAACCTGGGCGGGTACGACCAATAGCGTTCTCGCCAACGAAACCGACGCGCAGTATTTCGCCGATCCGAACACGAGCTTTTACCGGGCATCGATGGATCACTACGAAGATAGCCGCGGCCGCGAATATCAAGCAGCCGGCAATTTCGAGTATAGGTTTGGTGAAGACGGGGATCTGTTCGAAAATATCAAGTTCGGCGCGCGCTATGCCGATCGTGATCAGACCGTAAAATACTCCGCCTATAACTGGGGCAACCTAAGCGAAGTCTGGGCAGGATATCCGGTGTCGGTGGCGCAGGCTGGCGTGAACAACAGTCAGTATTACAGCTTTCCCGATTTCTTCCGAGGGGCAACCTCTGCACCTCCCGGTGCCTATTTCTACAACGGCAATGCGATCACTGATTCGGCCGGATACCAGTCGTTCATCACCAGCGTAGAATCACTCGCGCAGCAGAACGGGAATACCTCGCAGCAATTCACGACGGCCGCTGGGCGTCCGGGTGCCATAGCGGGCACGCCGTACCTGCCGAGCGAGGTATCTCGTATCAAGCAGCAGGATACGGAAGCGTATGCGATGCTGCCGTTCAAGTCCGACAACATGTTCGGTGCGCATATTTCGGGCAATATCGGTATCCGCTATGTCAGCACGGCCGTTAAGTCGTTCAGCTCGTCGGCGGTTCCCACTCTGCAGACGCTCGGAATCGCGTCACAAAACAACAATGCGGTGGCGCAGCCTTACGACAACGTCCTCAACGCCGATGGATCGATCGCCGTTGCTGGGCGATGCGCTCTCCAGAGCCCGCCTGCCGGTGCTCCGGCAGGCACGCCGACACGCCCGGGCGGGGTGTGTCTGCTGGGGCCAGCGGGCTATGCTCAGCTGACGGCCTTTGCAGCGACATCACCGCTGTTCGTGCCGACGATCGCCAACAACAATTATGATTACTTCCTGCCAAGCTTCAATCTGAAGGTCGGGGTCACCGACAAACTTCAGTTGCGCCTGGCAGCGTCGAAGGTCATCACTCGACCGGATACGTCGCTCACACGACCCTATGTTTCGATATCGATCGACGGTAATGGCAATTTCTCGACATCGGCTGGTAATCCATATTTGAAGCCTGCGACGGCATGGCAGTTCGATGCCACAGCGGAATGGTATTTCTCGCGTGTCGGGTCGTTGACGGTCGACTTTTTCTACAAGGACGTGAAAAACTTCTTCTACAGCGCGCTCATCAATTCGCCCGTCACCAACAATGGGATTACTTTCAATCAGCTGATCCGCGGACCGGCAAATTATGACGGCGACGGAAAGATCAAGGGCGCTGAAATTGCGTATCAGCAAACGTTCGATTTCCTCCCGGGCTTCCTGAGTGGGCTCGGGGTCAGCGGGAACTATTCGTACATCGAAAGTTCCGGCTTGCCGAATTCCTATCTGAACGGGGGTGTTGCTGTCACCAATATCAACCCGTCGACGCAGCCCGGGAAATTGCCGC
>CAXTVB010000270.1:0-3626 GCA_964247555.1 uncultured Sphingomonas sp.
GGCATTCATGCGCCCTCGACGCGGACATTGTTCACGGTCGGCGATTACAAGCAGGCGATCTTCGGCTTCCAGGGCACCGATCCGATCAATTTCGCCTGGGCGGAACGCCATTTCGCGGGGCAGGCGGCACTGGTGTTCGGCGACGACGACATGCCGCCCGAGGATCGCGGCCTGCCGTTCGAACAACTGGCGCTGAACCAGTCCTTCCGGTCGACGCGCGCGGTGCTCGAGTTCGTCGACGCCGCGATCGCCGCCATTCCAGAGCCCGGCTTGGGCGATATCGCGGTCATCGGTGCGCATGCCAGCGAAGTGCCTGGGCCCGGAACCGTCACCTTGTGGCCTCCGGTCGTGGTGGGTGGCAGCGATGCGGACGAGGAGGACTGGATCGACGATTCGGTCCGCCGGCTCGCGAGCGACATCGCCCGCGCGATCAAGCGGTGGCTGGACGACGGGCTGATGCTGGAGAGCAAGGGCCGGCCTTTGCGTCCCGAAGACGTGATGATCCTCGTCAAGCGTCGCGGCGACCTCGCATCGTTG
This sequence comes from uncultured Sphingomonas sp., assembly GCA_964247555.1. GTDB lineage: Bacteria > Pseudomonadota > Alphaproteobacteria > Sphingomonadales > Sphingomonadaceae > Sphingomonas. The sequence continues at coordinate 538 of CAXTVB010000270.1, forward strand.
ATCGTCGCTCGGCTCTATGCGGAAGGGGTACCGGTCGCGGGGGTCGACCGGCTGCGGCTGAACGCGCCGCTGGCGGTACAGGACCTGCTCGCCGCGATCCGGTTCGCGCTGCAGCCGGACGACGATCTCAGCCTTGCAAGCCTGCTCGTCTCGCCGTTGATCGGCTGGTCGCAGGACGATCTCATGGCGGCGGCACCGCGGTCGGGGGGGAGCCTGTGGCAGCATCTGCGGGGTACGCAGGGCAACGATCGGCTCGCGCCGTTGCGTGCGATCCTGGCGCGCGCCGATGTCACGACGCCGTACCGGTTCCTGGAGGAGCTGCTGTCCGGCCCGCTGGAAGGCCGGCGCAAGCTGGTCCACCGGCTCGGCGCGGAGGCGCGCGATCCGATCGAGGAACTGCTCGCCGCCGCGCTGGAGTTCGAGACCGCGACCACGCCCTCGCTTCAGCGGTTCCTCGACTGGTTCGATCGCGGCGATGTGGACATCGTCCGCGATCCCTCGCAGCCGTTGGACGCGGTCCGCGTGATGACCGCGCATGGCGCCAAGGGGTTGCAGGCGCCGCTCGTGATCCTGGCGGACGCGACCGTCGATCCCACCAAGTCGCCGCGATCGGTTCTGCGCTGGACGCCGGAGGGGATGGACGCGCCGATCCCGGTGTTCCGTCCGCGCGCGGCCGAACGGGGCGGTCCGCTCGACGACGCGCTGACCGCCGCCGAAGTGCGCGAACTGGCCGAGCATTGGCGGCTGTTCTACGTCGCGGCGACGCGTGCGGAGGAACGGCTGGTCATCGCCGGATCGCTTGGTCCGAGCGCGCAGGGCCAGCCGCCGGCGTCGAGCTGGTATACCGCGGCGGATCGCGCGCTGACCGCGCTGGGCATCGCCGGCGAGGGGCAACGGGCGTTCGTCGGGACGGTGCCGCAATCGCCGGTGTCGATCGTCGACCGGCCCGAAGCGTCGTCGGACGAAAGCGTCGCGCTGCCCGACTGGGTCCGCCGTGCGCCGCCCGCCGACCCGCGGCCCGCCAGACCGCTGACGCCGTCGTCGCTCGGCGAGGATGCGGTCTCCGATCCGCCGCCGACCCCGGTGATGCAGGCTGCGGCGGAGCGGGGGCGGTTGATCCATTCGCTGTTCGAACGCTTGCCCCCCGTCGCCGCGCACGCGCGCCGCGCCGCGGCGGATCGCTGGCTGCGGGAGGCGGCGGGGGTCGCGGATGCGGACCGGCGCGCCGATATCGTCGATGGCGTGCTGGCAGTGATCGAGGACGATCGCTTCGCCACGCTGTTCGCCCCCGATGTGCTTGCCGAAGTCCCGATCGCGGCGACGCTGGCGGATGGTATCGTCGTATCGGGTACGGTCGACCGGCTGCTGGTGACGCCGGACCTGGTCCGCGTCGTCGATTTCAAGACCGGACGGCGGGTGCCGGCGGGGCTGGACGCGGTGCCGCCTTTCCATGTCAGGCAGATGGCGGCCTATGTCGCGGCGCTCGCGGTCGTCTTTCCGGGCCGGCGGATCGAGGCGGTGCTGGTCTATACGGCGGGACCGCTGCCGATCGCCTTGCCGCCCGACCTGCTGGCGGCGAACAAGCCCGGCTTGCGCGCCGCCGAACAAAGCTATGCCGAAGGTGCTTGAGGGCGGTCGTGACGCTCCCTAGATTGGTGGGCGACAAGGAGAATTATGATGGCCACGAAGCAGATCACCGACGCCAGTTTCGACGCCGACGTCTTGAAGGCGGAGGGTCCGGTGCTCGTCGATTTCTGGGCCGAATGGTGTGGGCCGTGCAAGATGATCGGGCCGAGCCTGGAGGAAATCTCCAACGAACTGGGCGAGCAGGTGACGATCGCCAAGCTCAACATCGACGAGAATCCCGACGCGCCGGGCAAATACGGCGTGCGCGGTATCCCGACGATGATCCTGTTCAAGGGCGGTGCCCCGGCTGCGACGAAGGTCGGTGCGGAGCCCAAGGGGCGGATCAAGGCTTGGCTTGAGGGCGAGCTGGCTTGATGACAAGTCGCGCTCGATTGCGTTAGGATCGTACATGGCATCGATCGGTCACAATCGGGCGCTTGCCCGCCCGGCCAAAATGGGGGGCAGTATGTACGCGATCGTCTTCGATCTCGACACGAGCACGTTGCAGGATACGTATCCCAACCAATCATGGCGGAATGCCTATACCGACGTCCGCCGCGTCCTCGAACTTCGCGGTTTCGATTGGCAGCAAGGCTCGACCTATTTCGGCAACGACCGGGTTACGGCGGTGGACTGCGTGTTGGCGGTCCAGGAGTTGAAACACGCGTATGACTGGTTCCAGCCGTCGGTTCGCGACATTAGGATGCTGCGTATCGAGGAGAACAACGATCTTGGACCGGCGCTCGCCTAACTCCGGTAGTCCGCGTTGATCGCGATGTAGCCGTGCGTCAGGTCGCAGGTCCACACGGTGGCACGGCCTTCGCCCAAGCCCAGATCGACGCCGATCTCGATCTCGCGGCGTTTGAGATGCGCCGCTACCGGGGCTTCGTCATACCCATCGACCGCCAACCCGTCGCGCGCGACCTGTGTCTCGCCGAACCGGATCGCCAGGAGGTCGCGCTCGGCCGGTTCGCCCGCCTTGCCGACGGCCATCACGACCCGGCCCCAATTCGCGTCCTCGCCGGCGATGGCGGTCTTCACGAGCGGCGAGTTGGCGATCGACATCGCGATACGGTGCGCACTGCGGTCGCTTTCTGCGCCCTCGACCGCGATCTCGATCAGCTTCTGCGCGCCTTCGCCGTCACGCACGACCAGCATCGCCAATTGATGGCACAAATCCGCCAACGCCGCACGGAACGCGTCCGCGCCGATGCTGTCGTCGTCCGTCAGCACCGCATGCCCCGCGGCTCCGGTCGCGAAGGCCAGCACCGTGTCGCTGGTCGAGGTATCGCCGTCGACCGTGATGCACGAGAAGCTGGGCGCGTTGGCCGCGGTCAGCGCGCGTTGCAGGAATTCGGGTGCGACCGCCGCGTCGGTGAATATGAAGCCGAGCATCGTCGCCATGTCCGGCGCGATCATCCCCGATCCCTTGATGACGCCGGCGATGGTGACAGTCCGCCCGT
>CAXTVB010000271.1:0-3559 GCA_964247555.1 uncultured Sphingomonas sp.
GGCATGACGCGGCAGACCCGCGCCGCCATCGCGTTCACGTCGCCGGTGCTCGTCGGCACGTTCCTCGTACTGGTCGTCCCGACGATTGGCGCGATGCTGCTTAGCCTCACCGATTTCGACATCTACGCGCTCGCGGATATGGGTAATCTGCGCTTCGTCGGCGGCGGCAATTATCTGGAGCTGGTACGCACGCCGCTGTTCTGGCGCGCGGTCGCGAACACCGCGCTTCTGGCCGCGGTAGGCGTCCCGGCGGCGATCGGGACGTCGCTGCTGGTCGCCTTGCTGGTCAGTTCGGCGACGCTGCGCTGGAAGCCGGTCTGGCGGTTGCTGTTCTTCGCGCCCTATGTCACGACGCTTGTCGCGACGGCGCTCGTTTGGCGCTACGTGCTCGACGCGCGGACCGGGCTGCTCAACCACGCGCTTTCGCTGGTCGGCATACCACCGGTCGACTGGCTCGGCGATCCGCGGACCAGCATCCCGGCGACGTTGATCTTCATCGTGTGGAAGGCGTTCGGCTACAACATGCTGGTCTTCATCGCCGCGCTGGCGACGGTGCCGCAGGATCTGTACGAGGCGGCGCGACTGGACGGGGCGGACGCATGGTCGCGGTTCCGTCACGTCACGCTGCCGGCGATCGGGCCGGCGCTGCTGCTCGCGGCGGTGCTGAGCGTCGCCAATTTCCTCCAGGTGTTCACCGAACCCTATGTCATGACGCATGGTGGGCCGGCGCAGAGCACGGTGACTGTCATGTATTTCATGTTCGACCAGGGGTTCACCTGGTGGAACCTCGGCATGGCGTCCGCGGTCGCGGTGCTGCTGTTCGTCGCGATCCTCGTGCTGACGGCGATGCAGGCACGGCTGGGAAAGCGGTACGAATGGCTGTGAGGGCACGCACGATCGTCCGCACCGCGCTGGTCGCCGCACTCGCGCTGGCGACGGCGACGCCGCTCGTCTGGATGGTCAACGTATCGCTGATGCCTGCCGGCACCGCGTCCAGCTATCCGCCGCCGTTCTGGCCCGTGCATCCGACGCTCGCCAATTACCGCGAACTGCTGTTCGCGCATCCAGGCGCGCCCACCAATTACCATATCCTGCCCGCGATCCTGAACAGCGTCGCGCTGGCGATGCTGGCGACGTTGCTCGGGCTGGGGATGACCGTACCCGCCGGCTACGCCTTCGCGAAGCTCCGGTTCCGGGGGCAGGCGCAACTGCTCCAGGCGCTGCTCGCGCTGGCGGTGGTGCCCGCGCAGGTCGCGATGCTGCCCTTGTTCTTGATGCTGAAGTCGGTCGGGCTGGTGAACACCTATGCCGGCGTCCTCGCGCCGTGGCTGGCGGGCGTCTACGGCGTGCTGTTCGTCCGCCAGGCGACGCTGGCGCTCCCCGACGAGATGCTGGACGCGGCGCGGATCGACGGGGCGAGCGAATGGCGGATCTTCACGAGGGTGGTGCTGCCGCTGCTGCGTCCGGTCGTGGTGACGCTCGCGCTGTTCACCTTCCTGACGAGCTGGAGCGATTTCCTGTGGCCGTTGATCGTCATCACCGACCAGTCGCTCTACACGCTGCCCGTGGCGCTCGCGGCGATCAGCCGCGAACATGCGCGCGATACCGAATTGATGATGGCGGGGGCCGTCGTGACGACCGCGCCGGTGCTGCTGCTGTTCCTGGCGCTGCAACGCCATTATTTCAGCGGTATCCTCGGCGGGAGCATCAAGGGCTGACGCGCGGATAGGCCTTGCTGTCGCCCGCGAACAGATGCGCGTCCGTCGGCGCGACCGAGAAACGCACGTTCGCGCCCAGGGTGAATTGCTGATCGCCCGGCAATTGCGCGACGACGCTGCCGATCGCCCCGGCCTCGCCGAGATGGGCGAAGGACAGGGGCCCCAGCCGCTCGAACAATTCCACCGCACCGCCGAACGGACCGTTCGGACCGGACCGCAGATGCTCGGGCCTGATACCCAAGGTCGCCGTGGCACCGATGTCGCTCGCCGGCACCGTCGCCGCGACCCGGCATGATCCGCCATCGGGCAGCAGGACCGTCGCGCCCGCCGCGTCCACGCGGTCGATGCGCACCGGCAGCAGATTGATCGCGGGCGATCCGATCGCCTCCGCCACGCGGATGGTGGCGGGAGTGGCGTACAGGTCGAGCGGCGCACCGACCTGTTCGATGCGGCCATGCGCCATCACCACGATCCGGTTGGCCAAGGTCATCGCCTCGACCTGATCGTGTGTGACGTAGATCATCGTCGCGCCCAGCCGTTGGTGCAGCCGGGCGATCTCGTGCCGCATCCGGACGCGAAGCGCCGCATCCAGGTTCGACAGCGGCTCGTCGAGCAGCAGGACCTTGGGATCGCGCACGATCGCGCGGCCGATCGACACGCGCTGCCGCTGCCCCCCCGACAGCGCGCGCGGGCGGCGGTCGAGCAGCGCGTCCAGTTCCAGCAAAGCGGCGACATCGGCGACCCTTCGTGCGATCTCGCGCCGGTCCATCTTCGCCATGCGCAAGGGGAAGGCGATGTTCTGTGCGACCGTCAGATGCGGATAAAGCGCATAGGACTGGAACACCATCGCGATCCCGCGATCCGCCGGCTCCAGATCAGTGACGTCGCGTCCGCCGATCAGCACGCGCCCGGAGCTCGGCGTTTCCAGCCCGGCGATCAGGCGCAGCAGCGTCGATTTGCCGCAGCCCGACGGCCCGACGATCACCACCAGCTCGCCTTCGCCGACGGACAATTCGGTCGGCTGGAGGACATGCGCGGCACCGAACGACTTCGACAACTGACGGACGGCGACGCTGCGCATCGCGCAAGGGGTAGAGGATTCGGCAATTGCGTCAATGATATCAGGCGGGTGCCTATGGTCGCAGGTTATTCCAGATAGCGATCGCGGGGCGGGGCGTCCGGCACCGGTAGCCGCGGTGCCGCACGAACGGCGGCGGCGGCGAGCCATGCGGGACCGTCCGGGCGATGCCGGGTCGATCCGTCGGACCGGGTCGGCACCCGGCCATAGACGGGCCGGTCCGACCCCGGTGCGCCGCCCCCGAACGATGCGGCGATGTTGCCGTATGTCGACGGATCGCGACCGTCCAAGCTCAGCCGATCGTTCAGATAGCAGGCGGTCGCCCAGGCGGTTTGCGGGTCCGGCGTCATCGCGACGATCCGCTTGCCCCAGTACATCCGCAAATTGTTGTGCATCCAGCCGTCGATCAGGAACTGCTTCTGGCAGGCGTTCCACGTCTCGTTGCGCGTCTCGCCGTGGAGCAGCGCGTCGAGAGTCTCGCATTCGGGCCGCGCGTCGCCCGCATGCGCCGCGAGCGTCTCGCGCGCCCAGGCGGGGATACGGTCGTAGCGTTCGGGCGCGTCCAGATGCCGAGCCTGATAATGAAACCATTCGCGCCAGGTCAGCAGTTCGTCGGCGAACTTCTCCCGGCTCGCCACCGGGGCCGACGCCGCAGCGACGGTCGCCATCACCTCGCGCGGGCCGACGACGCCGAAATGCAGATAGGGCGACAAATGGCTCGCCCCGATCGGTCGCGTCGCGTCGTTGCGGGTGGCGGCATAGG
>CAXTVB010000272.1:0-3540 GCA_964247555.1 uncultured Sphingomonas sp.
AGCGAGCGCTTCCAGTTGCGCGCCGTCCCCTTGACCGCGCCTTCATACTTCACCTGGCCGCGATCGAACTTGTCGTTGAACCAGCGGAAGAACCGCGCGAGCAGGCCGTTGCTTTCCTTCTTGTCCGGCTCGTGTGGTTTCAGGATCGTCGCGCACAATGCCGGCGTCAGGATCAGCGCGACCGAGACCGACAACACCATCGCCGACACGATCGTGATCGAGAACTGACGGTAGATGACGCCCGTCGATCCACCGAAGAACGCCATCGGCAGGAACACCGCGGACAGCACCAGCGCGATGCCGACCAGCGCGCCGGTGATCTCGTCCATCGATTTGCGCGCGGCGTCCTTGGGACTGAGATGTTCGGTCTGGATCAGCCGTTCGACATTCTCGACGACCACGATCGCGTCGTCGACCAGCAAGCCGATCGCGAGCACCATGCCGAACAAGGTCAGCGTGTTGATCGAATAGCCCGCGATCGCCAGCACGCCGAACGTACCCAGCAGCACCACCGGCACCGCGATCGTCGGGATCAGCGTCGCGCGGAAATTCTGCAGGAAGAGGAACATGACCAGGAAGACGAGGATCACCGCCTCGACCAACGTCTCGATCACCTGCTTGATCGACAGCCGCACGAAGGGCGAGGTGTCGTAGGGGAAGATGACCTTCACGTCGGGCGGGAACTGCTTGGCGATCTCGGTCACGCGCGCCTTGACCGCGGTGACGGTGTCGAGCGCGTTGGCGCCGGGGGCGAGCTTGATGCCGATGCCCGATGCCGGTTTGCCGTTCCATTTCGACGAGAAGCCGTAATTCTCCGCCCCGATCTCGACCCGCGCGACATCGCCCAGCCGCACGATCGAACCGTCCGCATTGCTCTTCAGGCTGATCGCGGCGAATTCCGTGGGGCTGGTCAGGCGCGACTCCACCGATACGGTGGCGTTCAGCATCTGCTCCTTCGGCGCTGGTTGCGCACCGATCTGCCCGGCGGAGACCTGGGCATTCTGTGCGATCACCGCGGCGCGGATGTCCGCCATCGTCAGCGCGTAATTGTTGAGCTTCAGCGGATCGACCCAGATGCGCATCGCATATTGCGATCCGAACGTCTGCGTGTCGCCGACGCCGTTCACTCGGGCGAGCGGATCCTGCAGCTTGGAGACGATGTAGTCGGACAGGTCGTCGGCGTTATGTTGCCCGTTTTCGGAATACAGCCCGACGAACAGCAGGAAATTCTGCGTCGCCTTCGCGACCAGGATGCCTTGCTGCTGGACCTCCTGCGGCAGCAGCGGCGTCGCCGCCTGCAGTTTGTTCTGCACCTGCACCTGCGCGATGTCGGGGTTGGTGCCCTGTTCGAACGTCAGGGTGATCGTGACCGTTCCGGCCGACGAGGAGGACGACGAGACGTATCGAAGGTGGTCGATCCCCTTCATCTGCTGCTCGATGATCTGCGTCGTCGTGTTTTCCAGCGTCTGCGCGTCCGCGCCCGGATAGGTCGCGGTGATCGAGACCGCAGGCGGCGCGATCGCCGGGAACTGCGCGATCGGCAACGACCGGATGGCGAGCACGCCGCCCAGCATCAGGATGATCGCGATGACCCAGGCGAAGATCGGGCGATCGATGAAATAGCGGGCCATGGCGGATTACTTGCCCTGTGCCTGAGGTTGCGGGGCAGCAGGCTTCGCGTTGGGGTTCCAGGGCGCGGGCGTGACCGCGGTGCCGGGACGCAGCATCCCGCCGCCCTCGACGATCACCCGGTCGCCCGGCTTGACGCCGCCGGTCACCAGCCAATTGTCGCCGAGCGTCCGGCTGGTCTGCAACGTGCGCGGTTCGACCTTGTTGCCCTTGCCGACGACCATCACGGTCGCATTGCCGCGTTCGTCGCGGCTGACCGCACGTTGCGGCACCAACATCGCCTGCGCCTGCGTCCCCTCGACCAGTTGCGCGCGGACATACATGCCGGGCAGCAGCAACCCATTGGGATTGGGAAACAATGCGCGGATGACCTGCGATCCCGTCGTCGGGTCGACGGTCACGTCGGCGAAGCGCAGCGTCCCTTGCGGACCGTAGCGCGTGCCGTCTTCCAGCAGCAGCTTGACGCGGGCGTTGCCGTCCTTCGCCACCTGACCCGACAGGATCTGCTGGCGCAGCTTGAGCAGGTCGGAACTCGATTGCGTGATGTCGACATAGATCGGATCGAGCCGCTGGATCGTCGCCAGGGCATCGGTCTGCGACGCCGTGACCAGCGCGCCCGTGGTGTAGGTGGACCGTCCGATGCGCCCCGTGATGGGTGCGCGGACCGTGGTGCGCGCCAGGTCGATCTGCGCGGTCTTCAGCGCGGCCTGCTGGGCCGCGACGTCAGCCTGGGCCTGCGCAGCAGTCGTCTGCGCGTTCTCGTAATCCTGTTTCGATATCGCGTTGATCTTGACCAGTTCGCCATAGCGGCGCGACAAGGCCGCGCTCGAGGCGATCGCGGCGCGCGCCTTCGCTAGCGCCGCACGGGCGTTGGCGACCTGCGCCTCATAGGGCTGCGAATCGATCCGGTAGAGCGCCTGACCCGCGTGGACGACATCGCCTTCGGTAAAGGATCGCGCCTGGATCAGCCCGTTCACCTGCGGGCGAACCTGCGACGTCTCGTAGGCGGAGGTTCGACCGGGCAATTCGTTCGTCAGCGTCACCGACTGTTCATTTACGGTGATATATCCGACACTTGGCGGCGGAGGCGGTGGCGGTGCCGCAGGCTTTCCGCATGCGATGAGCGCCAACGCCAGCGCTGGGGCGGTGTGACGAAGAAATCTCATGCTTAGCTCTGCCGGATAGGATATGCGAGTGAACGATCACTCACAAATGCTGCTACTGCGAACAGTGTTGGGCGGTCAAGCGGTTATGGGGACGAAGAGGGCGATGTTGAGACAGGACGCGTGTCGCGAAATGACGGTGGATCGGGCGGAATTGCGACGCCGGCGGATCATCGAATCCGCGCGCAACCTATTCGTTCGCAACGGCTTTCATGCAACCGGCGTCGCCCAGATCGCAAAGGAATCCGGCGTGGCGGTGGGCCAGCTTTACCGCGACTTCGATGCGAAGGAAGAAATCGTCGCCGCCATCGTCGAGGGCGATTGCGCCCGCCTGCTCGAACGCGAGTCGCTCCACCGTGCGATCTTCATCGGCGATAGGGGCGCAGTGTGGGACTGGATCCGGCAGTTCGTCCGCCCGACCGTGGACCGCGAGTCGATCCTGATGTTCGCGGAGATCATCGCCGAGTCGACGCGCAACCAACGGATCCACGCCATCTTCACGCGTACCCGCGAAGATGTCCGCCGCAACATGCTGGCCGCGCTGGCGCTGCTCGCGCCGGGCGATGCGATCGCGGAGCGGCGGGACCTGTTGTCCGAACTGGTGCTCACCCAGTCGCTCGGGCTGAAACAGCAGATGTTGTTGCAGCCGGAGCTGGACATCGACCGGCTGGTCGACGCGATCATGGTCGCCGTGAGGCGCGAGGTGGAAGCGATGCGCACGCTCAACACCAATTTGTCGGGCCGGCAG
>CAXTVB010000273.1:0-3533 GCA_964247555.1 uncultured Sphingomonas sp.
CGGCGTCTCGTACATGCCGCGCGACTTCATGCCGACGAAGCGGTTCTCGACCAGGTCGAGCCGGCCGATGCCGTGCATGCGGCCGAGGTCGTTGAGCTTGGTCAGTAATGTCGCGGGCGACATCGCCTCCCCATTCACCGCGACGCCGTCCCCACGCTCGAAATCGATGGTGATGAATTCGGGCGTGTCGGGCGCATCCTCCGGATTGACGGTGCGCGAATAGACATAGTCCGGCACCTCGTCCCACGGGTTCTCCAGCACCAGACCTTCGGACGAGGTATGCAGCAGGTTGGCGTCGGTCGAGAACGGCGCTTCCCCCCGCTTGTCCTTGCTGACCGGGATCTGGTGCCGTTCGGCGAATTCGATGAGGCGCGTGCGGCTCGTCAGGTCCCATTCGCGCCACGGCGCGATGACCCTGATATCGGGTGCGAGCGCGTAATAGCCCAGTTCGAACCGGACCTGATCGTTACCCTTGCCGGTCGCGCCGTGGCTGACCGCATCGGCGCCGACCATCCGCGCGATCTCGATCTGGCGCTTGGCGATCAGCGGTCGCGCGATCGAGGTACCGAGCAAATACAGCCCCTCGTACAAGGCGTTCGATCGCATCATCGGGAACACGTAATCGCGCACGAATTCCTCGCGCAGGTCGTCGATGAAGATGTGTTCGGGCTTCACCCCCATCATCACCGCCTTGGCGCGTGCGGGCTCCAGTTCCTCGCCCTGGCCCAGGTCCGCGGTGAACGTCACGACCTCGCACTGATATTCCTGCTGCAGCCATTTCAGGATGACGCTGGTGTCCAGGCCGCCCGAATAGGCCAATACGACACGGTTGATTTCGTCGCTCAATGGGATCGTCCTCGGCTGTCGTCAGGGGTTGGCGCGCCGATATGCCCTCGCGCGGTCGGGCGCAACCATTCGCCCGTTCATCGCGGATACAAGCGCGGACCGTCACTGCCCGCGCCGATCTTCGATGGAGCGTCCCAATGATCCGCCTCACCCTTGCCGCGCTGCTCGTTGCGGGCATCGCCGTCCCCGCCGCGGCGCAGGACACACGCGCCTCGGCGGCCGCGAAATACGACCTGGAATTCGCCGCGACCGACACCGACCACGACGGCGTCCTGACCCGCGCCGAGGTCCAGGCGCGGATCGGCCGGATGCAGACGTCGGGCAACCGGATCGATCCGGTCCATGCCAAGCGGCTGGCGGATCTGTGGTTCGACAATGCCGACACGAACAAGGACGGCAAGGTCAGCCGTACCGAAGGCCAGGCGCTGCTGGCGAAGACGTTCGATTTGTACGACCGCAACCACGACGGGAAGATCGACGCCGACGAGCGGGCCGCGGCGGCTGGGGCGGTCAGGGGAAAGTAATCCTTGTTCCCCAGCGAACGCCGGGGAACAGTCAGCGCAACCCCCGCTCCCCCTCCAGCATATAATCCCGCGTCACCGGTAGCGCCGTGCGGCTGCGCGAGAATTGCAGCTGGTAGTTGCACAGGCCCCCGTTGCGGAACGCAGCCGCCGCGCCCGCGAGGTAGAAGATCCACATCCGGTAGAAGCGCAGGTCGTACATCGCCACGATCTCGTCCTTCGCCGCGACCGTGCGCGCGTACCAGGTGTCGAGCGTCCAGGCGTAATGCAAGCGCAGGACCTCGATATCGGTCGGGAACATCCGGATGCCCTCGTAACCGCGGACGATCTCCGACAGCGCGGGATTATAGCCGCCGGGGAAGATGTACCGGGCGGTGAAGTCGTCGGTCACGCCCGGCACGCCCATCCGCCCGCTCGTGTGGAGCAGCATCACGCCGTCGTCGGTCAGCAGGTTGCAGCATACGCGGAAGAACGCCTTGTAATTGGCCGGCCCGACATGTTCGAACATGCCGACCGACACGATCCGGTCGAACCGGCCGGTGACCGCGCGGTAGTCGATCAGTTCGAACCGCACCTTGTCCGCCACCCCGGCGTCCGCCGCGCGCCGACGCGCGACCTTGAGCTGTTCCTCGCTGAGCGTGACGCCCAGCACCTCTGCGCCCGTGGTCCGGTGCAGGTACAGCGCCATCCCGCCCCAGCCGCAACCGATGTCGAGGACGGTCATCCCCGGCGCGATCGCCAGCTTCGCCGCGATATGCGCCTTCTTGTCCGCCTGCGCCCGTTCCAGCGTGTTCGCGGGATCGGTGAAATAGGCGCAGCTATATTGCCGGTCGGCGTCGAGGAAGAGATCGTACAGCCGGTCGGACAGGTCGTAATGATGCGCGACGTTGCGCTTCGATGCGCGCGCCATGTTGATCCGGCCGATCCGGTGGGTGATCGCCTGGACCGATCGCCGGCCGATGCCGGGCGCCAGCAGGTCACCCCCCTTTTCCCACGGATCGTTGCCGGTCAGCAGCTCGATGAGCGCCTTGATGTCGCCGCGTTCGACGATCAGCCGCCCGTCCATGAACGCCTCCGCCGCGCCCAGCCCGGGATTGCGCACGATGAAGTTCGCCGCCCCCCGGTCGGTGAAGCGGATCGCGACGTCGCCGAAACCGGGTTCGGGTGCGCCGAAGGTGCGGACGATGCCGTTCGCATGCGTGACGGTCAGCTGCCCACGCTTGACCCGGCGGGCGAAGAACAAATCGATCAATGCCATTGTCCGCGCCGTCTAACCGCCAACGCACGCGCGTTCCACGCAAAAGATTACAAACATGGATCGGGACCGATCCGCGGTCCGGTGCATTGTCGGGGGCGGTATGCGCGAGGGGACGAACGATCATGACCGACTGGCATTTCTACGAACCCGCGAACGGGCACGGGCTCGCGCACGATCCGCTGAATTCGATCGTCGCGCCGCGGCCGATCGGCTGGATCAGCACGGTCGCCGAGGACGGGACGCGCAACGTCGCGCCGTACAGCTTCTTCAACCTGCTGAACTATCGCCCGCCGCTGATCGGCTTTTCGTCGATGGGGTGGAAGGACAGCGTGGCGAACGTCGCCGCGACGAAGGAGTTCGTCTGGAACCTGGTGACGCGCCCACTGGCCGAGGCGATGAACGCGACGTCGGCCGGGGTCGACCCAGACGTCGACGAATTCGCGCTGGCGGGCCTAGCCGCCGAACCGTCGCGCCTCGTCAAGCCGCCGCGCGTCGCGAACAGTCCGGTGGCGTTCGAGTGCAAGCTGACCCAGCTGATCCGACTGGAGACGAAGGAGGGCCGCGAGCTCGACCAGTGGCTGGTCATCGGCGAGGCGGTCGGCATCCATATCGATCGGCGGATGCTGGTCGACGGCAGCTACAAGACGGTGCTGGCCGAACCGATCTCGCGCGGCGGCGGGCCGGCGGATTATTTCGCGGTGACGGAGGATCAGCGCTTCGAACTGCGGCGGCCGGATTGATGCCCGTCATCCCGGGCTCGTCCCGGGATCCAGGGTTCCGAGCGGATCGCTAGCGGCTCTGGATGCCGGGACAAGCCCGGCATGACGAATGGGCCTTCTTCACCCATAAGCCCGCCAGAAGAACACCGCCGTGGTCGCCGCGGTCACCAGCAGCGTCCACGCGCGAAT
>CAXTVB010000274.1:0-3483 GCA_964247555.1 uncultured Sphingomonas sp.
TGGACGAGATCCACCGCTTCAACCGCGCGCAGCAGGACGGCTTCCTGCCCTATGTCGAGGACGGCACGGTAACTTTGGTCGGCGCCACGACGGAGAATCCCTCGTTCGAACTGAACGCCGCTTTGCTCAGCCGCGCGCAGGTGCTCATCCTCCACCGGCTCGACCGCCAGGCGCTGGAACAACTGCTGGCACGCGCGGAGACGGAAATGGACCGGCCGCTACCGCTCGAAGCCCCCGCGCGCGACGCCCTGATCGCCAGCGCGGACGGCGACGGGCGGTTCCTGCTGAACCAGGTCGAGACGCTGTTCGCGGTCGACCTGCCTGAACCGCTCGACCCCGCCGGGCTGTCCGCCTTCCTGCAACGCCGCGTCGCGGTGTACGACAAGGACCGCGAAGGGCATTACAACCTCATCAGCGCGCTCCACAAATCGATCCGCGGCAGCGATCCGCAGGCGGCGCTCTACTATCTGGCGCGGATGCTCACCGCGGGCGAGGAGCCGCTCTATCTCCTCCGCCGCCTGACGCGCGCCGCGGTGGAGGATGTCGGGCTCGCCGATCCGCAGGCGCTCGTTCAATGCATCGCGGCCAAGGACACCTATGATTTCCTGGGCAGCCCGGAGGGCGAACTGGCGATCGCGCAGGCGTGCCTCTACCTCGCGACCGCGCCCAAATCGAACGCGGTGTACAAGGCGCAGAAGGCCGCATGGCGGTCCGCGAAGGAGACCGGATCGCTGATGCCGCCCGACAATATCCTGAACGCGCCGACGAAGCTGATGCGCGATATCGGCTATGGCAAGGGCTATGCCTATGACCATGACGCGGCGGACGGGTTTTCCGGCGCGAATTACTGGCCAGCGGAACTGCCGCCGCAGCGCTTCTACGAACCCACCGATCGCGGGTTCGAGAAACGCCTGTCCGAACGCCTCGCCTGGTGGGACGAACGCCGCGCGGCCAAGGACGAGGCGTCGGACGATCGCCCCTGACCGCTTTACCCGCTTCGCGGCGATCGACTGGTCGGGTGCCAAGGGCAGCCGCCATAAGGGGGTCGCGCTGGCGGTCTGCGAACGCGGCGAAGCGGCGCCCGCGCTGATCCCCGCCCCCGGTGGCGCCTGGTCGCGGCGCGGTATCCTCGACTGGATCGTCGCGCAGGCTGCCGAGCCGATGATCGTCGGCTTCGATTTCAGCTTCTCCGCGCCGTTCGTCGCGCGCGGCGCGCATCTGCCGGGCGAGCCGCCCACCGCCGACGCCCGCGCGCTTTGGGCGCATGTCGATGCGAACAGCGCCGACGCCGACCTGGGCGCGGCGTCGTTTCTGGAGGCCCGGCGTGGCACGCATTTCTACCTCGGCGCGGCGGATGGCGCCAAGGCGTCGTTCCTCCACTGGCGAGTCTGCGAGATCGCCGCGGACGCCGGTCGCAAGCTGTCGACCGTATTCGACGCGATCGGCGCGGCACAAGTCGCCAAGGCTAGCTTCGCGGGCATGCGGCTGCTCCACCATCTGGGGGGCCGGGCGGCGGTGTGGCCGTTCGACCCGGTGCCCGACCAGGGTCTGGTCGTCGTCGAGATCTACACCACCATCGCCGCGCGCGCGTCCGGCATGCGCAAGGGGCGGAGCAAGATCCGCGACGCCGCGTCGCTCGACACCGCGCTCGCCGCCTTCGGCTCCCGTCCGCATGCGCCGCTCGCGGCCTATGACGACCATGCGACCGACGCGATCCTCGCCGCCGCCTGGCTGCGCGCGAATGCCGGCGACCCGGCCTTATGGACGCCGCCCGCGATGACTCGCACGATCGCGCGAACCGAGGGCTGGACGTTCGGCGTGCGTTGACGCATGGGCGCGGACGGGCCGGTTTAGCTCAGTTGGTAGAGCGCCAGTTTTGTAAACTGGATGTCGCGGGTTCGATTCCTGCAACCGGCACCATTTCGATATCCCCGGCCGATGGCGAAGGACCCGTCATGACCGCGCGTTACCGTTCGACGATGATCGCGGTTTCAGCGCCGTCCGCGACGGTCACGGATACCGCAGCCGACCGAGGCGTTGCACGGGCGGGATGATAAAGGTCGCCAGTTACAATATCCACAAGGGCGTGGGCGGGGACCGGCGCTGCGACCCGGCGCGGATCATGGACGTGCTGTGCGAACTGGACGCCGATATCGTCGCGCTGCAGGAGGTGGACCGCCGCTTCGGCGCGCGCGCGCAGATCATCCCCGATGCGCTGATCGAGCGCGAAGGCTGGCAGGTCGTGGGCGGGCGGACACGGTCGGCCAGCATGGGCTGGCACGGCAACGCGATCTTCGTGCGCGCATCGGCCGTGGTGACGGGCGGTTCGACGATCCACCTGCCCTCGCTCGAACCGCGCGGCGCGGTCAGCGCGGATGTCGAACTGGCGGGTGCCGCGGTGCGCGTCGTCGGCATGCATCTCGATCTGTCGGGCCTGTGGCGGCGGCGGCAGGCGGCGGCGATCCTGGCGCATGTCGACGATCATCCGCGGCCGCTGCCGTCGATCCTGATGGGCGACCTGAACGAATGGTCCTCGCAGTCCGGCTGCCTGCGCGATTTCGCGCGCGACCATCATTTCGCGGCCACCGGCCCCAGCTTCCATGCGAAGCGGCCGGTCGGGCGGCTCGACCGGATCATGGTGTCGCGGTCGATGCGGATCGTCGATTGCGGCGTGCTGGCCAGCGCCACCGCGCGCAAGGCCAGCGACCATCTGCCGATCTGGGCCGTCATAGATCCCGACCAACCGCCGCAAGATCGACACTAGGCGTGCGGGAAAAGGAACTCCGGCTCGCGCTGGTCTGCTACGGCGGCATCAGCCTCGCCGTCTACATGCACGGCATCACGAAGGAGATCTGGCACCTCGTCCGCGCCAGTATCGCCTTCCACGACGGGCGCGTACCCGGCAGCGGCAGCGAGGGCGTATACCACGCGCTGTTCGCGGAGATGGAGGAGCAAGGCGGCGTCCGCGTCCGCGTGCTGGCGGACATCGTCGCTGGCGCCAGCGCGGGCGGGATCAACGGCATCTTCCTCGCCCAGGCGATCGCGACCGGGCAAAGCCTCGACCCGCTGACCGACCTGTGGCTGACCTCCGCGGATGTCGAGGCGCTGATCGATCCCGACGCCGCCCCCAATTCGCGCTTCTCCAAGGTCTGGGCGCTGCCGCTCGCCTGGATGGCGGCGGGGCGCAGTGCGGACAAGGTCGAGGCGCTGGACGATGCGACGCGCGAGGAGGTCCGCGCGAAGCTGTCGCATTTCGTCCGCTCGCGCTGGTTCGACCCGCCGTTCGGCGGCGCGACGTTCACCAATCTGCTGATCGACGCGCTGGAGGCGATGGCGGCGAGCGAGCGCGGCCCGCGGTTGCTGCCGCCCGGACAGCCGCTCGACCTGTTCGTCACCGTCACCGATTTCGCCGGCCATCCCGAACGCCTGTCGCTGCATTCCCCGCCCGAGGTCATGGAGACCGAACACCGGCTGGTCTTCGGC
>CAXTVB010000275.1:0-3474 GCA_964247555.1 uncultured Sphingomonas sp.
TGTCGAGCAGCACCCGCGTCGACGTCTCGCTCAGCAGATCGCCGCGCGCCAGCCGGGCGAGCGCATCGGCGATCGCCACCGGTTCGGCGCCGTCGGGCGGATCGGCGAGATAGGCGTCGAGCGCCGCCGCGCGCGCCGCGGGCGACAGCCGCGACCGCGCGCGTTCGAACGCACCGCTGACCGCGAAGCCCGGCTGCCAGCTCAGCCCGGCAGTCCGCGCCTGCAGCAGCCGTTCGCCCGGGCCGAAGCGGATGCCGCCCAGCCGCTTGCGCTCGATCATCGACCGCACCGCGGCGGGACCGCCGACATAGCTCAGCAGCCGGTCGTTGGCGGTATTGTCGCTCATCGTCAGCGCGCGGTGGAGCAGTTCGCCGACCGTCGTGTGATAGCCGTCGCCCTTCACCAGCATCGCGATCGGCTGGTGGAACAAGGTCAGGTCCTCGGGCCGCACGACGACGGGATCGTCGAGCCGCGCCTTGCCCTGGTCGCGCAGGTCGAGCAGCGTGATCGCGACCCAAAGCTTCGACACCGATTGCTGCGGCAGGAACTGACGACCGCCGGCCTGCACCGTCCAGCCCGAATCGACCCCGCGCACCGCGATGCCCATCTTGCCCGCAAAGCCCGAATGCAGCGCCTCGATCTCCTGGACCAGCTGCGCCGGCGCGGGATGGAGCGTGATCGGCGCGGGGGGCGGCACCGGCATCGAGACGACGACCGGCGCGTCGCGACCCGGCGCGGAGGCGCTGGCGCCGGGCCGCGAGGGGCTGCACGCCGCAAGCGCGCCGATTGCGGCGGCGACGATGATCCGGCCGATGGGGCGCATTGATCGCATGTTCTGGCCGGTGCCCCTGTATCGAGGGAGCACCCTTATCGCGTCGATGATCATGGGAAACGGCCCGTTAGTGCCGCTGCGGTGAACCGCGCCTGAAGCGGGGTGGGTGGAATCGGGGTTGATGCTCATCCTTTCCCGATTCCGTCACCCCGGACTTGCTCCGGGGTCCATCGGGCGGCAAGCGCGGGGGACGAGGCTCGTGCCATCTCGCTCGCGGCATCATGGACCCCGGCGCGAGGCCGGGGTGACGGATACCTCAAGGCACCAACACCGTATCCTCCGCCACCGGCAGCGTCTCCGGCCAGTCGAGCGTGTAGTGCAACCCCCGGCTCTCGTGCCGGTGCAGCGCGCTCCGCACGATCAGATCCGCCGTCTGCAACAGATTGCGCAGTTCGATCAGGTCGGGCGTCACGCGGAAATGCCCGTAATATTCCGCCACTTCGTCGTTCAGCAGCTTGATCCGGTGCGCCGCGCGCTCCAGCCGCTTCGTCGTTCGGACGATGCCGACGTAATTCCACATGAAGCGGCGGATCTCGGTCCAGGTCTGCTTGATCACGACCTCCTCGTCCGAATCCTCGACGCGGCTTTCGTCCCACGCGCGGATCGGCGGCGGGGACGGCAGCGTGTCCCAGTCGGCGGCGATCCGCTTCGCCACCGCCTCGCCGAACACGAAGCATTCGAGCAGCGAATTGGACGCCAGCCGGTTCGCGCCGTGCAGCCCCGACTGCGTGCACTCGCCCGCCGCGTAGAGCGCGGGCAGATCGGTGCGTCCGTCGCGGTCGATGACGATGCCGCCGCAGGTGTAATGCTGCGCCGGCACGACCGGGATCGGCGCGCGGGTCATGTCGATCCCCAGCCCCATCAGCTTTTCGTGGATGTTGGGAAAATGGCCGCGGATGAAATCGGCGGGCATGTGGCTGATGTCGAGATGGACGTAATCGAGCCCGTAGCGCTTGATCTCCGCATCGATCGCGCGCGCTACCACGTCGCGCGGCGCGAGCTCCATCCGCACCGGGTCGTAATAGGACATGAAGCGCTTGCCCGTCGTCGGGTTGATCAGCCGCCCGCCCTCGCCGCGCACCGCCTCAGTGATCAGGAAATTCTTGACCTCCAGATTGTACAGGCAGGTCGGGTGGAACTGCATGAATTCCATGTTCGACACGCGCGCGCCCGCGCGCCACGCCATCGCGATCCCGTCCCCCGTCGCCCCCCGCGGCGCGGTCGAGAACAGATAGGTCCGCCCCGCCCCGCCCGTCGCCAGCACGGTCGCGCGCGCGGTGTGGAGATCGACGCGGCCGGTCTGCCGGTCGACCGCATAGACGCCCCAGACATGCCCTGCGCCCGAATAGCGTTCCTCGTGCCGCCCGGTCGCGAGGTCGATCGCGACCTGGTCGGGGACGAGCGTGATGTTGGGGTGCGCGTGGCAGGCGCGCTGCAACGCCTCCTGCACCGCCCATCCGGTGGCGTCGTCGACATGGACGATGCGGCGATGCGAATGCCCGCCCTCGCGCGTCAGGTGCAGCGCGTTCCCCTCGGTCGCGAAGGGCACGCCGAGCGCGGTCAGTCGCTCGATCGCCGCGGGCGCGCCCTCGACCACCATCTCGACGATGCCGCGGTCGTTCAGTCCGGCACCCGCGACCATGGTGTCCTCGACATGGTTCTCGAACGTGTCGCCGGGTTCCAGCACCGCCGCGATGCCCCCTTGCGCCCAGGCGGTCGAGCCTTCGTTCAGCGCGCCCTTGGCCAGCACGGTGACCGTGAACCGGTCGGCGAGGTTCAGCGCCGCGGTCAGTCCGGCCGCGCCCGAACCGACGATCAGGACGTCCGACATGCTCATGCCGCCGCCCCCGAATAGCCGCGGAAGTGGACGAACCACACGCCACGTACGCGCTGGAATCGCCTCCCACCAGGGTGCTGGCGGGTCGGCGAGGCGCGGCGGGCGGCGGTGGTCCGGAACATGCCGCGCGCTTTCGCACGAAACGGGGGGTGTAGGACAGGGGGGTGCCGGTGACCGCCGTCTTGCCCGTCACCCCGGGCTTGTCCCGGGGTCCATCGTGCCGCAAACCAAAGGCGTGAGAATGCGCGGCACGATGGATGCCGGGACAAGCCCGGCATGACGGAGGATGAACGGCGACATCACGCCCTTACCCGACGGTTTCGCCCACGGAACGGTCCCGCGAAACCCGCGTTTCATGCGTGCGGTCCCGTTGGATCGTCAGCGTAACGTCATCGGAGATATCCCATGAAAACCATTCTCGCCCTCGCGCTAGCCGCGACCCTCGGCGCCGGCGTCGTCGCCGCGCCCGCCATGGCCCGCGACGGCTGCGGCCCGGGCTTCCACGCCGGACCGCGCGGCGCGTGCATCGGCAACCGCGTCGGCGGCTTCTACGGCAATCGCGGCTATTGGGACGGCCATCGCTACTGGCAGCATCGCGAGCGCTTCCACGGCAATTGGCGCTACCGGTAAGCGCCCGGCGGCGTAGCGCCTCGCCGCGCTACGCCGCGTTCGCCGCGCGGGTCAGGCTGAGGAACACGTCCTCCAGATCGGCCTCCTTGGTCGATACGTCGACGATCCCGAACCCGTCGCCCTGCACCGCGGCCAGCACCTCGCCCGCGTTCACCCGGCTCTTGTCATAGGTGAT
>CAXTVB010000276.1:0-3443 GCA_964247555.1 uncultured Sphingomonas sp.
CGCTGGAAGTCGCCGGAGACTCGATGGTCGAGGCCGGAATCCTGGACGGCGACTATGCATTGATTCGCCGGACGGAGACCGCACGCGACGGAGAGATCGTCGTCGCTTTGATCGACGACAGCGAGGCGACGCTCAAATATTTCCGGCGCGAGGGGGCGATGGTTCGGCTCGATCCCGCCAACCGCGCTTACGATCCGCAGCGTTATGCCCCCAAGCAGGTGCGCGTGCAGGGTAAGCTTTCCGGACTGCTGCGCCGCTACGATTGAGGCGGACCGGGTCGCGCCAGGGGTGACGGTCGCCGGCCTGGTCGACCGTCGTTACCTTCACCCCGGAGAGCGCGACCGCGACCCCGCCCGTCGCCGATAGAGCGGGTTTGTCCAGTTTCAGCCAGCGCGGGGTACAGGTGCGCGGCAGACGACGATCGCTGATGACGATATCCGCATCGCGGCAGGCGGCGATGAATGCGTCGATCGGCATCGGATAGGTGCTGCGCGTGGCGGCGATCCGCCAGCGGCGGCCCGCAACTGTGCGATCGGCGACGCACATGTCCCGGCTGCACCGGCTGCCGGGATCGTCCGACATCAGCCCTGCCTCGGCCAGCACGCCGCTATTCTCCCCCAGGGTCGCGCGAGCGTAATCGCCGGTACGGTCGCGCAACAGCGCCAGCCCGCCGTCCGCGGTACGCAGCGCGACGTGACGACCGTCGCCCGTGACCAGCAAATCGGGTGCCGGTGTCGTCCATGCCCACACAGCGCCGACCAGGATCGCCGCCGACCCCCACCACCGCACCGGCGTCCGCCATAGCGCGAGCCATGTCATCCCCGCCATCATCAGCGCGAACGCCCCCGTCGACATGGCGGGAATCGCCGTGACCGATCCGGGCGCAGCGGCGGTGACGTGCGCGATCCACAGCAGCATCGCGAGCGACTTGCCGGTCAACCACCAGAAAGGCGCGCCCAGTCCGGCCATGTTGAAAAACAGAGCGAGCGCCTCGAGCGGCATGACGACGAAGGTCGTCAGCGGGATGGCAACGATATTGGCGACCGCGCCGTAGACACCCGCCTTGTGGAAATGGAACACCGCGATCGGCATCAGCGCCAGTTCGACCACGATCCCGGTCAAGAGCAGCGACCCGCCCTCGCGCAGCATGCGCCGCGCCCGGCCCTCCTCATGCGCACCGAACCACCCGGCGATCCTGGGATGCTCGTGCAGCGCCATGATCGCGGTGACCGCGGCGAAGGACAGCTGGAAGCTGGGTCCTGCGATCGATTCGGGCCAGAACAGCATGACGACGACCGCCCCCGCCGCCACGAGCCGCAGCGTCATCGCCTGCCGACCGAGCGCCAGCGCGACCAGCACGCCCAGCGCGGCGACGCAGGACCGGATCGTCGGCACCTCCGCCCCCGTCAGCAGCGTATAGCCGATCGCCGCCGCCGCGCCCGCCAGCGCGGCGATCAGCGGCAACCGCGTGTTCAGCGCCAGCCACGGCCACAGCGCGAGCAGCCGCAGCACCACCAGCATCGTCGCCGCGACCGCCGCGGTGATGTGCAGCCCGCTGACCGACAACAGATGCGCGAGCCCCGCCTTGCGCAGCGCGTCCGAATCCTCCTGCGTGATCGATCCGACATCGCCCGTGGCCAAGGAAGCGGCGATCCCGCCGGCACTGCCCGCGATATGGTCGGTGATGATCCGCGTCAGCCCGGCGCGTAGCCCGGAACTCGTGCCGCCCGGCGTCACGATCGCCACGGGTGCGAACCCGCGCCCGGTCGCGCCGATCTGCGCGAACCAGGCGGTCTGCGCGAAGTCGTACGCGCCGGGCACCGCCGGTTCGGGCGGCGGCAACAGCCGCGCGCGCAGTCGCAGGACCGCGCCGGGGGTGACGCCGATCGGCGCATCGGCAGTCGCGAGATTGACGCGGACCCGCGGCGGCAGGGCGACCGGCTTGCCGCCAGCGCTCATGGCGCCGGGCAAGGGGAGCAACGTCAGTCGGACAAGATCGCGTGCGGTCAGCGGTTCGATCCGCTCGACCCGCGCGGTCATCGTCGCGACGACGGGCCCACCCAGCACCGGCGCGGCGACGCGGTCCGCGCGCGCCCAGATGAGCCCGAGCCCGAGCAACGCGGATACGGCGCCCATCGCCACGGCCCGCGACGCCCTGTCGCCACGACCGACCGCCGCCGCCGCGGTCGCGACGGTCGCGAGCAGCAGCGCGGCGATGGTCCAGTCATGCGTATCGGGCAGCAGGAACCACGCCGCCACCCCCACCCCCATCGCGACCGGCACCCACAAGGCCAGTTGGTCGCGTTCCGCCTCCAGCCAGCGTTCCAGCTCAGCATGCATGCGCAACGCCTTGGCCCCCGCGCCGAATTGTCGGCGCGGGGGACGCATGCTAGAGGCGGCGGCGGCTGTACTGGCCATCGATCCTCAGTCTGGGAGTATGCGCGTTTGGGCGCAACCGTCGATAGCGGCACGGGGGCGTTCGCCGCCGATCATGCCGACCCTGCGAACGCCGCCGAGCGGAAGGTCGTCACCCGTTTCGCCCCGTCGCCGACGGGGTATCTCCACCTCGGCGGCGCGCGGACCGCGTTGTTCAACTGGCTTTACGCGCGCCATCACGGCGGCAGTTTCCTACTCCGGATCGAAGACACCGATCGCGCGCGGTCGACGCAGGCCGCAATCGACGCGATCCTGCAGGGGATGCACTGGCTCGGGCTCGACCCGGACGAGGCGCCCACCTACCAGTTCGCGCGCGCCGACCGCCACGCGGCGGTTGCCCATGCGATGATCGCGCATGGGCACGCCTATCGCTGCTATCTGACGCCCGATGAACTGGCCGCGATGCGAGCAGAGGCGCAGGCGGCGAAGAAACCGCTTCGCGTGCGCAGCCCCTGGCGTGACCGCGATGCCGGGGCCCAGGACGGCCGGCCCTTCGTCGTCCGGCTGAAGGCGCCGCAGGACGGCGAGACGACGATCGACGACCGCGTACAGGGCAAGGTCACGGTCCAGAATGCCGAACTGGACGATCTCGTCCTGCTGCGGTCGGACGGCACGCCGACCTATATGCTCGCGGTGGTCGTCGACGATCACGACATGGGCGTCACGCACGTCATCCGCGGCGACGATCATTTGAACAACGCCTTCCGCCAATTGCCCATCCTGCGCGCGATGGACACGATAGAGGGCGGCTGGCCCGATCCGGTCTACGCGCACATCCCGCTGATCCACGGATCGGACGGCGCGAAACTGTCGAAGCGGCACGGCGCGGTCGGGATCGAGGCGTACCGGGACGAGATGGGCATATTGCCCGAGGCACTGGACAATTACCTGCTTCGCCTGGGCTGGGGGCACGGCGACGACGAGATCATCTCGCGCGAGGATGCCGTGCGGTGGTTCGACCTGGATGGGGTGGGCCGCGGCGCCGCCCGGATGGACTACGCGAAGCT
>CAXTVB010000277.1:0-3436 GCA_964247555.1 uncultured Sphingomonas sp.
GCAGGTGGGCAGGCCCCATCTGATCGAAGAACAGGAACGGCCCCACCATCGTCCGCGCCTTGGCGGGCAGGGTGCGGTGGACCTTGAACCCGCCCAGGTCGTGCGTGACGGGCAGGATCTCCTGCTCGATGAAGTCACCGAACATGCGCAGGCTCCGTCGCGGTCAGCATCTGGGTCAGATCCTCGGGATAGATGCGCTCGTCGTGGGTCGTTAGCTCGACGGGGGAGAACCACCGCCACTGCGTCATGACGCGGCGTTCCAGTTCGGTATGGCCGGCGGGGTCGACCTCGACCGCGCCGACATCGACGCGGAACCAGCGTTCGTCCGCGGCGACGTCCACGCCCTCGATCGTGCGGAACTCGACCAGGCGCCGCGCGATCTCTTCACCCGGATCGGCCTCGATCCCCGTTTCCTCGCGCAGTTCGCGGCGGGCGGCTTCGGCATAGCTCTCGCCCGGATCGACCGCGCCGCCGGGCGTACACCAGAAGGGCGGGCGGTCGGTCGTCGCGAACCGGAACAGCAGCACACGCCCTTCGCCATCGACCAGCAGTATGCGTGCGGCTGGGCGCGGGGTCCTCATTCGCCGTCCAGTTCGGGATAATGGCGGAAGATGCCGTCTTCGTTGAATGCCAGCCGCCGGTCGCTCTTCAGATACGCGCGGATGCCCGGCAGGTCGGCGACCTGATCGCGGATGCGAACGACGTTCGGATAGTCCGTCTCCAGCGTCGCCATCCGCTTCGGGAACATGTAGCGCAGTCCCTCGATCAGCTGGAACAGCGACGTGTCGACATAGGTCCAGCGGTGATCGATGATCCAGTCGCCCGGATTGGCCTCCACCGCCTTGTCGAAATAGGCCAGGAATTTGGGTATCCGCTCCTCGCGGAACTGCTTGGCGGCGCGCGCCGCCTCGGCCTTCTGATCGTCGTAATATGCCATCGCCGCGACCGGGTGATGGACGTTGTGCACCTCTGCGATCATGTCCGCGATCGTCAGCTGCAATTCGTTCAGCCACAGCCGGTCGGCGATGTTCGACGGCGCGACGTCGTGCCGCTCGCCGAGGTACATCAGGACGTTGGCGACCTGCGCGATCACCAGCGTGTCGTTCACCAGATAGGGCGGCGCGAACGGGATGCGGCCGGTGCGCGCCTCCATATCCGCCAGCAGCGCCTCGCCGTCGTCGCCAGGGATGCGCGCGCAATCCTCATAGGCGATGCCCGCGGCTTCCATCGGCAGGCGTATGAATTCGCCCCGCCCCTGGAGTGTGGGCCAATACCAAAGTTGGTAGCGCATCACTGGTCCCCCGGCACGCTGGCCCGGATGGCGAGCGCATGTATCCGTGTCGCCAACAGATCGGCGAGCGCATGGTTCACCATTCGCTGCCGCGCGACGCGATCAAGTCCTGAAAAGGCCGCGCTTTCGATGGTGACGGAGAAATGCGTCTCGCCCGTCCCGTCGTCGCCCATATGCCCGGCATGCTGGCCGCTGTCGTTCGATACGGCGAGATGCGACGGGGCGAGCGCGCGGGTCAGCCGGGCGGCGATGATATCGGCGAGCGGTTCGGTAGAAGTGGCGTCCATCGCGCTTATATAGCCTCTTTTTGTCGGAGCGGGGACCCGGTGGCGGGCGATTACGAAAAGAAGGAACGACCGAGCCCGCGTTTTCATGGCCGGGTCGAGAATACCGGCCAGCGTTGCACCCATCCGGGCTGCGACGAGGCCGGCGAATTCCGCGCGCCGCCGCTGGAGGGCGTGGGCGGCGCGGATGGCCCGCGTCCCTATCGCTGGATGTGCCTGGAGCATGTCCGCGCGTTCAATGCGCGGTACAATTTCTTCGACGGGATGAGCGTGGACGAAATCCACGATGCTCAGCGCCCGCTGGCGGGCTGGGAACGCGAGACGCGTGCGTTTGCGCATGGCGGCGCGGATCGGCCGCCGCGCTGGGCCGATTTCAGCGACCCGATGGACGCGATCGGCGCGCGCTTCCGCCGCGAGACGGCGCCCGAGCGCACCGACGGCAGGCCGCTTTCGGGGCAGGATCGCGCGAGCCTCAAGATTCTGGGGCTCGCACCCGATGCCGACCGGATGGCGCTGCGCAAGCGGTACAGCGAACTCGTCCGCCGCTATCACCCCGACCGCAACGGCGGCGACCGCGCGCACGAGACGATGCTGCAACAGGTGATCGCGGCGTACCAGCAGCTGCGCCAGGCGCCAGCGTTCGCTTAGGGCCGTCCACCGTCACCCCGGCCTTCGCCCGGGACGACGCAAGGTTGGTCGATATCAGCCCGCAATCCTCGCCGCCACTGCCGCCAGCTGGTCGGCACTCGCGTTCCAGCCCGCTTCGAATCCCATCGCTTCGTGGCTCGCCTTGGCCTCCGCGGTCCAGTGTCGCGCGGTCGCGGTGTAGCGGGTTCCGCCGTCTTCCTCCGCGAACGTGTCGATCCGCACCATGAACGGCGATTGCGGGACCCAGCCATGCGCGAACGCATCGGTCGCCACGATCCGCCGCTGCGGAACGATCTCCAGATAGACGCTCTCGATCGCATGCGTCTCGCCGTTAGGGCCATGCATGACCATCGCGGAGCGTCCGCCGGCGACGAGCTCCTGCGCGATCAGTTCGGTCGTCCAAGGCTTGGGGCACCACCATTCGGCGAAATGCTCGGTCCAGGCGCGCCAGACGGCATCGACCGGGGCGGCGATGCGCCGCGTGATCGACAGGTCATGTTCGTCGCTCATGCTCTTCTCCTCGCACCCACCGCGTCGGTCGCCCGGGGCCGTACCCGATCGGCGTGCCGCGTCGGGGGCTGCGGTTAATCTACCTCATTGTCCTACGTGGACAAGTCGCGGAGCGTGGCGCGCAACTTGCGCAGGACGGTTGAAGCGGGGCCGTTCGTTGTCCTAAGGCGTTAGGCCACACGCGAGGCGATGATGACCGATATTCCCAATACAGTGCCCGACAGCCGCGAGACGACGATCCTGGAGGCGCCCGACCGCGTCGTGAAGATCCGCGAGATGTTCGGGATCGATTCGGACATGGAGGTCCCGGCCTTCTCCGAAGCGGACGAGCGCGTCCCCGATCTAGACCCCGCTTATGTGTTCGATCCCGACACCACGCTCGCGGTGCTGGCGGGGTTCGCGCACAACCGGCGGGTGATGGTGCAGGGCTATCACGGCACCGGCAAGTCGACGCATATCGAACAGGTTGCCGCGCGGCTGAAATGGCCGTGCATCCGGATCAACCTGGACGCGCATATCAGCCGCATCGACCTGGTCGGACGCGACGCGATCGTGCTGAAGGACGGCCAGCAGGTCACCGAATTCCGCGAAGGGCTGCTGCCCTGGGCGCTGCAGACGCCGACCGCTTTGGTGTTCGACGAATATGATGCGGGCCGCCCCGACGTGATGTTCGTGATCCAGCGCGTGCTCGAGGCCGAGGGCA
>CAXTVB010000278.1:0-3415 GCA_964247555.1 uncultured Sphingomonas sp.
AGCGTCGGCAGCGTGAAACCGCGGATGTCGTCGATTGCGGTATCGGCGAACGTGTCGATGATGCCGAGCAGCGCGACGGGATCGCCGCCGCTGGTCCTCAGGAACGCCTCCGCCAGCCATTCCGGGCTGCCGCGTCCGTGCTTGCCGAGATTGGTGAGGATATTGCGGAAATGCCCTGCCCGCCGTCCGGTATCGGTCAGCCCCTCCAGCCCCATGCCGGAAAAGATCGCGCGACCGGGCGTCGCCCCCGTCGCGAGCATCCTCGACACCGTCCGCGCGCCGAGGGAATAGCCGCCGAGGTCGTATTCGGTCAGCCCCAGATGCGCGACCAGTCCATGCCCGTCGCCTGTCAACGCATCGCGCGGATAGGCGGCGGCGTCATGCGGCTTCGCGCTGTCGCCATGTCCGCGCAGGTCGGGCATGATGACGCGGAAACCCTTGGCGGCGATGGCAGCGGCGTGACCGAAGCGAATCCAGTTGGTCTTCGCGTCGGACATGAAGCCGTGGATGAGGATGACGGGTCGGCCCTCCCCGGTCTCGTGCCAGGCGAGACGCGTGCCGTCGAAGCTTTCGAAATGATGTGGGCCGATTAGGGTCATAGCGGGTCGTTTCGATCCTGTTAGCGCGAACGCCTCGACACGGTCCGGATGCGACGGCCGACCGTGCGTCATGCGATCAATTCGATCAGTCGGCCATGACCGCCGCGTGCCGCCGAATTGGCGAACTTGCGATCCGCGGTGACGAACGACATCTCCATCGTTTCCGCCAGCGCCAGGAAAACGCAGTCGTAGACGGGATGAACCAACGTCAACGCCAGTCCCAGCGCGCGTTCGAGATAGCGTTCGTGCGCAAAAAATCGAACCGCCGCTTCCGCCTCCGCCAGGATGGCAAACGCCTGCACGTCCGAGATTTCCGACTGGCGCCATTTCTTCCAGAGCGCATTGGCCAATTCGGTCGTCAGGAGATTGGGGGCGATGAGGTCGGTGCCGAGCAGGGGCAGTGCGGCCTCGCTTCCGTCTTCTTCGACATACCATGCCAGCACCACACTGGTATCGACGATGCGGGTCACGCGGAACGGAACCCGTCCCTGTCCTCCCGGACCAACGTCACCGCGGGCGTCTGCGCTACGGCAGGCGTCATCGCGCGCAACTGCCGCGCGCGGTCCTGCAACATTTCGCGCTCGGCCGGGCTTCGCGGGCGCATCCGGCCGAGCGCCTCCCGC
Organism: uncultured Sphingomonas sp.; assembly: GCA_964247555.1. GTDB lineage: Bacteria > Pseudomonadota > Alphaproteobacteria > Sphingomonadales > Sphingomonadaceae > Sphingomonas. Next base: position 1,223 of record CAXTVB010000278.1, read on the forward strand.
AACTCCGCCTCCAGCGAACGCGCGTTGCGTTCGGCCGCCGCGCGATAGGCATCGATCACGGCATCGTCGAGGTTGCGGATGAGGACCTGTCCCATCTCGTTACGATAGCATTACGCTATCATCCGCTCAACCCGCCTTCTTCAAATGCCGCCGGCCCAGCAATTCCGCGATCTGGACCGCGTTCAGCGCAGCCCCCTTGCGCAGGTTATCCGATACGCACCACAGCGACAGGCCGTTCTCCACCGTCGGATCCTCGCGCACCCGGCTGACATAGGTGGCGTCGTCGCCGGCCGCCTCGATCGGGGTGATGTAGCCGCCGTCCTCGTGCTTATCGATCAGCATGATGCCCGGTGCCTCGCGCAGGATGCGCTTGGCGTCGGCGGCGCTGATCTCGTTCTCGAACTCGATGTTGATCGCCTCGCTATGGCCGACGAACACGGGGACACGGACGCAGGTCGCGCTGATCCTGATCTTCGGATCGAGGATCTTCTTCGTCTCGACGACCATCTTCCACTCTTCCTTGGTCGATCCGTCGTCGAGGAAGACGTCGATGTGCGGGATCACGTTGAACGCGATCTGCTTGGTGAAGGTCTTCGCCTCGGCGGGGTCGCCGACGAAGATGTTGCGGCTCTGTTCGAACAGCTCGTCCATCCCGACCTTCCCCGCGCCCGAGACGGACTGGTAGGTCGCGACGACGACGCGCTTGATCGTCGCGGCATCATGCAGCGGCTTCAGCACGACGACCATCTGCGCGGTCGAGCAGTTCGGATTGGCGATGATGTTCTTGGCCCGGTAGCCGTCGATCGCCGCCGCGTTCACCTCGGGCACGATCAGCGGCACGTCCGGGTCCATCCGGTAGAGCGACGAATTGTCGATCACCGTGCAGCCGGCCTTCGCGAATTTCGGCGCATAGATCGCGGTCGCCTCGCTGCCGATCGCGAACAGCGCGATGTCCCAGCCGGCGGGATCGAAATGCTCGATGTTCGCGACCTTCAGCATCCGGCCGGTATCGCCGTACTCGATCTGGTCGCCCTGGCTGCGCGACGACGCCAGCACCGCGATCTCGTCGAGCGGGAATTCGCGTTCGGCGAGGATGTTGACCATCTCGCGCCCGACATTGCCCGTCGCACCGACGACGACGACCCGGTAACCCATGTTCTTCTCCACTATGCGTCGCGCGCCGGTAGCGTCATTGCGTCAGCAGGTCCAACGGCATCGGCAGGTAGTCGCCGCGCTTACCCATCGTCACCACGGGCTTGACCCGGGGCCCCGCTTCTTCGGCGTATAAGCAGAAGCGGGACCCCGGCTCAACGCCGGGGTGACGAGAATGGCAGTACGCCTCTAATCGTGCGTGCGCGCCTGCCATGTCGCATGGACGATGCCGTGGACCTCGGCGAGATGGTCGGTCAGCCGATCCAGCTCGGTGGTATCGACGTTCGTGCTGACCAGCGTGGCGACGATCTCCACCCTCTCCTCGCCGCGCGGCACGACGTCGAGGTCTGCGACCGGCAGCTGTGCATCCTCGAGATGCTCGGTCAGCAGATCCCCCATCGGCCCGGCGCGCGATGCCTCGGTCGTCACGGTGACGCTGTACGTCGCCTCCAGGCTGCGGCCCGCCATGGGGATCCGATTGATCGCGTCGACCAACGGGCGGAGCAGCGTGTTGATCAGCAGGACGAACCCCGTCAGCAGCGCCGCCTCCGCCAGCATGTCGCTGCCCGCGATCGATCCGATCGCCGCCGAGCACCAGAGCGTCGCGGCGGTGTTCAGCCCGCGGACGTTCAGCCCCTCCTTCATGATGACGCCCGCGCCCAGGAAGCCGATCCCCGACACGACATAGGCGATCACCCGGATCGATTCGACGTCGCCGCCCAGCCGCTGGCCGAGATCGACGAACGCCGCCGATCCGACCGCGACCAGCGCATTGGTCCGCAAGCCCGCGGTCCGCTGCCGATACTGCCGCTCCGCCCCGATCAACGTGCCGAAGACGAACGCAGCCAGATAGCTGACGACCGTATCCAGGAACGGCCAGAGGTGGAACGTCGTCAGGAAGCGCACGGGCGGGCCGCTACTTGTTCTTCACCTTGCGATCCATGAATTCCATGATCGTCCCCCATAGATGCTCGCTGATCCCCGGACCGCCGACGCGGTGGGTGTTGCCGGGATAGAGCATCATTTCGAACGGCGTATCCG
>CAXTVB010000279.1:0-3397 GCA_964247555.1 uncultured Sphingomonas sp.
AGATCAGCGACGTCGTCGCGAAGGCGGGCAAGGATGCCGGCACGACCATCGTGCTGAAGGACTATGTCCGCTTCCAGCTGGGCGAGGGCATCGAGAAGGAAGCATCGGACTTCGCGGCCGAGGTCGCCGCCGTGTCGGGCGTGCCGCAGCCGACGGCGTAAAGAAGATCCTCCCCGTTCACGGGGAGGGGGACCGTCCGCGAAGCGGATGGTGGAGGGGGTTCACCGCAAGCGATCCGCTCGTGGCGAACCCCCCTCCGTCAGCCTGACGGCTGCCACCTCCCCGTGAACGGGGAGGATTTATCGACCTATTAGAAACATTGCCCCTCCGGCTCCCCCCGCCTAAGGTCGCCGCGTCCCGACCCCGAAAGCCCCGAGACCGCATGACGCCCCCGCGATTCAAACGCATATTGCTGAAATTGTCGGGTGAAGTCCTGATGGGGGACGGCGGCATGGCGATCGACCCCACGGTCACCGCGCGCGTCGCCGGCGAGATCGCCGATGCCCAGGCCGCGGGATACGAACTCTGCATCGTGGTCGGCGGCGGCAACATCTTCCGCGGCATGGCGGGCGCGGCGCGTGGCATGGACCGCGCGACCGGCGATTATATGGGCATGCTCGCCACCGTCATGAACGCGCTGGCAGTGCAGAATGCGCTGGAGCAGCAGGGAGTCGAGACCCGCGTCCAGTCGGCGATCCCGATGGCGAGCGTGTGCGAACCCTTCATCCGCCGGCGTGCCGAGCGGCATCTGGAAAAGGGCCGCGTCGTGATCTTCGCGGCCGGCGTCGGCAGCCCGTTCTTCACGACCGACAGCGGCGCTGCGCTGCGCGCGGCGGAGATGAAGTGCGACGCGCTGTTCAAGGGCACCAGCGTCGACGGCGTCTACGATGCCGATCCCAAGAAGGACCCGACCGCTCGGCGGTATGCGACGGTCAGCTATTCCAAGGTGCTGTCCGACGACCTCAAGGTCATGGACGCCAGCGCGATCGCATTGTGCCGCGACAATAATATCCCGATCGTCGTCTTCAACATCCGCGACCACGGCAACCTTGCCGCGGTGCTGGCGGGGGAGGGGATCTCGACGATCGTCCAGAACCAGGAGACGATCTATGCCGGCGTATGACAAGGCCGATCTCGAACGCCGCATGGCCGGCGCGATCGAGGCGCTGAAGCACGATCTGGGTGGCTTGCGCACCGGTCGTGCGTCGACCGCATTGCTCGATCCGGTGACGGTCGAGGTGTATGGCAGCCACATGCCGCTCAACCAGGTCGCCACGGTATCGGTGCCGGAACCGCGGATGATCTCGGTCCAGGTGTGGGACAAGACGAACGTCGGTCCGGTCGAGAAGGCGATCCGCTCGGCCGGACTGGGGCTGAACCCGATCAACGACGGCACGACGCTGCGCCTGCCGATCCCCGACCTGACCGAGGAGCGCCGCAAGGAACTTGCCAAGCTCGCGGGCAAATATGCCGAGGCCGCGCGCATTGCCGCGCGCAACGTGCGGCGCGACGGCATGGACGCGCTGAAGGTCGACGAGAAGAAGGGTATCTTCGGCGAGGACGAGCGCAAGCGGCACGAGACCGAGGTGCAGAAGCTGACCGACGCGACGATCGCCGAGCTGGATGCGGCGGCGACGGCGAAGGAAAAGGAAATCCTGGGGAAGTGACGGGCGTTGTCGCCTTCTGCTCCCCTCCCGCGCGCGGGAGGGGCCGGGGGTGGGCGCTCGCTTTCGTCGAGCGTAGGTCTTCGTTGAGAGCGAGCGCCCACCCCCGACCCCTCCCGCAAGCGGGAGAGGAGCTTTGAGTAGCGCGCCCATCCTCACTGCAATTCCAATCACCACCGCCATCCCCCGCCACGTCGCCATCATCATGGACGGCAACGGCCGCTGGGCGAAGAAGCGTTTCCTCCCGCGGATCGCTGGTCACAAGGCGGGCGTCGAAGCGGTCCGCAAGGTGACCCGCGCCGCGCGGGCGATGGGGATCGAGGCGCTGACGCTCTACGCCTTTTCCTCCGAGAACTGGCGTCGGCCCGAGGAGGAGATCGGCGACCTGATGGGGCTGCTCCGGCTGTTCATCCGCAGCGATCTCGAAGAGCTGGTGCGTGAGAATGTCCGGCTCAGGATCATCGGCGACTATCGCCGTTTCGCGCCCGATCTCGTGGCGATGGTCGACGATGCGGTGGCGCGGACCGCGGCCAATACCGGCCCGCTGCTGGCGATCGCGTTGAACTACGGGGCGCAGGCCGAACTCGCCGCGATCGCCCGGCAACTGGCGGAGCGTGCGGTGGCGGGCGAGATCGATCCGGCGACGATCGATGCCGACATGATCGAACGCGCGCTCGATACCGCTGCGCTGCCGCCGCTCGACCTGATGATCCGCACGTCGGGCGAACAACGGCTGTCCAATTTCCTTCTGTGGCAGGCGGCGTACGCGGAATTGCTGTTCGTCGACACGCTCTGGCCCGATTTCGACGGCCCCGCGCTGGCGGCGGCGGTCGCGGCGTTCGGGCAGCGGCAGCGCCGCTATGGTGGCCTGTGAGCGAGACGCCGACCGCACCGCCGCGCATGTCCGAACTGACGCTTCGCATCCTGACCGGCCTAGCGCTGATTTCGGTCGCGACGATCGCGCTGCTGATGGGTGGTTTTCTCTTCTGGCTGCTCGCGGTCGTCGCGGGGCTGTTTATGATGGCGGAATGGGCGGACCTGTACGGTATCGATGCCAAGCAGAAGCGGCTCGCGCAATATAGCCTGTTCGTGCCGCTCGCGCTGATGGCGCCGCCGCCGGGGGCCGGACCCTATTTCCTGACATTGGGCCTGCTGATCGGCGCGGTGTTCTTCATCGTCATCGTCACCGGCAAGCGCGTACTGGCGCTGGGGACGATCTATGTCGGGCTGCCGATCCTGTCGCTGCTGCTGATCCGCCATCAGAAGGAGGGCGTGGTCTTCACGCTCTGGGTGCTGGCGCTGGTCTGGGCGACGGACATCGGCGCCTATGCGGCGGGGCGCATGATCGGGGGGCCCAAGCTGTGGCCTGCGGTCAGTCCGAAAAAGACCTGGGCGGGGCTGGTCGGCGGCGTGATCCTCGCGTCGCTGTTCGCCGCGTTCATGCACGAGGCGTACGGCCTGCCGCTTCGGCTGACGATCGCCACCCCCGTCCTCGCGATCGTCGCGCAGGCGGGCGATTTCTACGAGAGCTGGCTCAAGCGGCGCGCCGGCGTCAAGGATTCGGGCAACATCCTGCCCGGGCACGGGGGCGTGATGGACCGGCTCGACGGGCTCGTTCCCGTCGCGCCGATCGCCGCGTTCCTCGTCGTGCTGCCGACCATTCGCACCTGGATATCATGAAGACCGTCACCATTCTCGGCGCGACCGGCTCGGTCGGCACCTCGACGCTCGAC
>CAXTVB010000280.1:0-3379 GCA_964247555.1 uncultured Sphingomonas sp.
GCCCCAGCTGCGCCGCCCGGATCGCGGCGACATAGCCGCCCGGCCCGGAACCGACGATCACGAGGTCGAATTGGTCAGCCACTCATTCAGTCCTTCGTTTCGATGGCGCGCACCCGCCGCGGTTGCCGTTCCTCGTCGGTCGCGACGAACACGAAGCGCGCCTGAGTCACCTTGCACATGTCCTCGACATGGCGCGCGCGGCGCCAGGCCTCGACCTCGATCGTCATCGACGTGTTGCCGACCGCGATCAGCGTCGCGAAGACGGATACCTCGTCGCCGACCAGCACCGGCGCGTGGAATTTCATCGCGTCGACCGCGATCGTCACCGCGCGCCCGCCCGAATGGCGCGACGCGACGGAGCCTGCGGCCAGATCCATCTGCCCCATCAACCAGCCGCCGAAGATGTCGCCATACGGATTCGCGTCGCCCGGCATCGCGGTCACGCGGATCGTCGGCGAAGCGCTGGGCAGCTGGTCCGTCATTCGCGGCGCAGCGCGTTCCACGCGCGGGCGAGCGACGGGAGCCCCATCGCCGCGACCGACGCGACCGCGACCATCCCGATCGACCAGAGCGTGGTGTGCCCGAGCGGATAGCTCCACGTCAGCCCCCACACGAACGCGAACATCGCACCCACGCTACCGACGAAGAACGCCAGCTCGATCCAGAAATGGCGGCGGGCGGAGATCATTGCGCTGCGCCGTGTCGAGCGAGAAACGCCACCCCGGCGAAGGCCGGGGCCCAGGTGCACGACGTTCGTTGGCGCGCGATACGCTCCATCATCGAAACCTTCGCAACCGGGCCCCGGCCTTCGCCGGGGTGGCAGCTGGGGTTGGGACCACCCTCAACATCACGCCAACATCCCAAGCGGCCGTTCGACCAGCTGCTTGAACGCCTGCATCAGCTGCGCGCCGTCCGCGCCGTCGATCGCGCGGTGATCGAAGCTGCCGGTGGCGGACATGACCGTCGCGATGCCGAGCGCGTCGTCGATCACCCAGGGCCGCTTCTCGCCCGCGCCGATCGCCAGGATCATGCCCTGGGGCGGGTTGATGACCGCGTCGAACTGGGTGATGCCGTACATACCCATGTTGCTGAGGCTCGCCGTACCGCCCTGATATTCCTCCGGCTTCAGCTTGCCGTCGCGCGCGCGAGCGGCGAGGTCCTTCATCGCGGTCGAGATCGACGACAGCGACCGGGTGTCCGCCTCGGCGACGATCGGCGTGATGAGGCCCGACGGCGTCGACACCGCCACCGAGATGTCCGCCCGCTGGAAGCTGACGAGATTGTCCGGCGTGAACATCACGTTGCACTTGGGTACCTGCACCAGCGCCACCGCCAGCGCCTTGATCATCAGGTCGTTGACCGACAATTTCACCCCGCGGGAGGCCAGGCTGGCGTTCAGTTCGGTCCGCAGCGCCAGCAGCGCGTCGAGTCGGACGTTCACGGTCAAGTAGATGTGCGGGACGGTCTGCTTCGATTCGGTCAGGCGGCGCGCGATCGTCTTGCGCACGTTGCTGAGCTTCGTCGTCTCGTACGGGATATCCGGGATCGCCGCGGGCTTCGCGGGGGCCGAAGGCGCAGCGGCGACGGGCCCGGAGGCCGCCTTTGCAGCAGGCGCAGGCGCTGCACCGGCCCCCTCGACGACGCTCGGGACAGGCTTCGCGCCGTCCAGATCGGCCTTCACGATGCGCCCGTTCGGACCAGAACCGGTCACGCCGGACAGATCGACGCCCTTGTCGGCGGCGATCCGCCGCGCGAGCGGGCTGGCCTTCACCCGGTCCGCGTGATCGGCATGCGCGGCGGGGCCGGCATCGTCGGGGCGGCCATGATCCTCGGCCACGGCCTCGGTGCGCGCGACCGGCTTCGCCTCGTCGCCGGTGTCGTTGGGGTCGGCGGGGTCGGGATACGGTTCGGATTCCTTCGCGGCGGGCACCGGGGTGTCGCTCCTCGTCGGCGCGGATACCGACGCCGCATCCTCGCCCTCCTCGGCCAGGATCGCGATCGCGGTGCCGACCTTCACGCCGTCCGTGCCCTCGGTCACCAGGATCCTGGCGATGACGCCCTCGTCGACCGCCTCGAACTCCATCGTCGCCTTGTCGGTCTCGATCTCGGCCATGATGTCGCCGGACTTGACCGCATCGCCTTCCTTCACCAGCCATTTGGCCAGCGTGCCCTCCTCCATCGTCGGCGACAAAGCAGGCATCTTGATCTCGATCGACATGCGGTTCCTCAAGCGTTCCCGGGGAGGGGTGCTTTCCTCTCGCGCCCCGCGGTTGCGCGGTCAAGCCGCGTACTTGAAACCGGACGGCTTGCGCGTCACGATGCGGCGCAAAGGGGCAAGGCGATGCGCATCTATCTGGTGGTGGTGGACGACAGCCCGGAATCGAGCATCGCGCTGCGCTTCGCCGCCAGGCGGGCGGTAAAGACCGGGGGCGGCGTCGAAATCCTGACGATCATGCCCCCGGCCGAGTTCATGGCGTTCGGCGGCGTGCAGGCGACGATCGAGGAGGAGGCGCGGCTGCATGCGGAAGGGCTGGTCGCCGCCGCCGCGGGGACGCTGATCCAGGAATCCGGCCTGCGCCCGTCGATCACGGTGCGCGAAGGCGACGCCCCGACGATCGTCCGCGCGCTGATCGCGGCGAATCCCGATATCGCCGCCTTGGTGCTGGGCGCGGCGGCGAGCGGTGCACCGGGCAAGCTGGTGACGCACTTCGCCGGCGCGGACGCGGGCGCGCTGACGGTGCCGCTGATGATCGTGCCTGGGTCGTTGACCAGGGAGCAGATCGATCGGTTGAGTTGAGTTACCCCGCCGTCACCGCCTCTCCTGCCGTCGTCCCCGCGGAAGCGGGGATCCCGCTTCTGCCTTCTTCGACCAGGGGAGAAGAAGCGGGGCCCCCGCTTTCGCGGGGGTGACGAAGGGGCGGGCGAAGGATCACCACCGGTAATTGAAACTCACGCTGATTCGCTCGCTCTTGGCCGCATTCGGCTGCACCTCGTGCCGCAACCAGCTTTCCCACAACAGCAGCGTCCCCGGCCCCGGCTCAACCGTCACGAACGGCCGCAGCGCGACGGGCGCATCCGCCGCCCGCGTCGGCGCCGCCATCATCATCGCGAGGCGCGGATCCTCGAACCGCAGGCCCCCCGCCCCCGCCGGCACCGCGACGTAGAAGGTCCCCGATACCACGCTATGCGGGTGGATATGCCCCGAATGCGCGCCGCCCGCCTTCAGGACGTTGACCCACAGGCTGTCGAGCTTCAGCTTGCGCCCCGCAAGATCGAACGCGCAATCCTTCGCGAACGCCGCGACTTGGCGGTCCAGCCTGCGCTTCAGCTCGGCGAAATCGGGATCGCGCGTCGGCAGGTCGCCCAGCGACGCGTAGGA
>CAXTVB010000281.1:0-3364 GCA_964247555.1 uncultured Sphingomonas sp.
CGGGCTGGCGCTGGCGCATCCCGCTGCAGCACCGCACCGGCAACGGCTATGTCTATGCCAGCGCGTTCGTGTCCGACGACGATGCGCGCACCGCGCTCGAGCAGGCTGTGGAGGGCGAGGCGATCGCGTCCCCCCGCGTGCTGCGGTTCAAGGCGGGGCGGCGGCGGCGCAGCTGGGTCGGCAACTGCATCGCGATCGGGCTGGCGAGCGGGTTCCTGGAGCCGCTGGAATCGACCAGCATCTACCTCGTTCAGCAGGCGATCACCGCGCTGATCGAGCTGTTCCCGGACCGCAAGGTATCGCCAAGCGACCGCGACGAATTCAACCGCGTGATCGACCTGGAATATGACCGCATCCGAGACTTCCTGATCCTGCATTACCACGCGACGACGCGGAACGATTCGCCCTTCTGGGACTATGTCCGGACGATGCCGATCCCCGACAGCCTGTCGGAGAAGATGGACCTTTGGCGGCGGCGCGCGCGGGTGGTGAAATACCGCGAAGGCGTGTTCCTCGACGCCAGCTGGGTCGCGGTCTATCTCGGCCAGGGGATCCTGCCGAAAGGATGGGATCCGCGCGCGGACACGGTTCAGGGGGCCGAACTGGCCAAATCGTTCGAGACGCTGCGGCAGGAGATTGCGGGCGACGTCGCACGCCGGCCCGACCACCGCGCGTTCATCGACCGCTATTGCGCGATGGACGCCGCGGCGTGATGCAGCCGGGCGCGTTGCGATCGGTGCTGGTGGCGGGGGGTGGCATCACCGCCTGGTGCGCCGCCGCCGCGCTGAAGCGGCGCGCGCCGTTTCTCGACGTGACGATGCTCGCTACCCCGCCTTCCCCCGACGCGCTGTCGGATCGCATCGCCTGCACGCTGCCGTCGCTGCTCGGGTTCCACGGCGATCTCGGCATCGGCGAAGGCGACGGGGTCGTGCGGACGGGCAGCGGCTACCGGTTGGGCACCGCGTTCGCAGGCTGGGCCGCGGGGTCGACCGACTATGTCCATGCCTATGGCCGTTATGGCCGCCCACTCGGGCCGACATCCTTCCATCTCCACTGGCTCCGTGCGACCCGCGACGGGGCGGTCGCGGCGTTCGACGCCTATTCCCCCGCCGCCGCTCTGGCACGGGCGGGCCGGTTCGTCCCGCCCGCCACGGAGACGCCGTTCGCCGACCACGAATATGGCCTGACGCTCGACCTGCCCCGCTATGCCGGGATGATCCGCGCCTTCGCGCTGCATGTCGGTGTCCGGGAAGTCGCGGGTGGGATCGCCGATGTGGCGATCGACGATCGCGGTGGGGTCGCATCGGTGGCGCTGGCGGACGGACGTACAGTGACGGCGGACCTGTATGTCGATGCGACCGGCCCGGCGGCGCGCTTGCGCGGTGCGATCGACGACAAGCGGGACGACTGGAGCGCCTGGCTACCGTGCGACCGCGTGCTGATCGCGGACGGCGTCGCAACCGAACCGCTGGTTCTCACCACCGTCGTCGCGCATCCCGCAGGCTGGCGCTGGAGCAGCGGCGCGCAGGGTGGAATCGCCTATGCATCCGCGCATCTGTCCGACGGCAAGGCCGAACGGATGCTGCGCAACGCCGCCGGGACGGCGGTCGGCGAGCCTATCCACCTCCGCCCCGGCACCCGCCCCGCCCCGTGGCGCGGCAATGTCGTCGCGATCGGCGATGCCGCGACCGAGATCGAGCCACTGGAATGGTGCAATCTGCACCTCGCCTTGAGCGCGGTCGACCGGCTGATCGCGATGCTGCCGGGCCGCGAGATCGCCCCCGTCGAGGCGGCGGATTTCAATCGCCAGACCCTCGCCGAGGCCGAGCGGGTACGCGATTTCCTGGCGATGCATTACCGCACCGCACGCCGCGACGACCCGATGTGGCGCGCGGTCGCCGCAACCGAACCGCCCACCAGCCTGGCGCATACCCTGACCCAGTTCGCGGAGCGCGGTCGCCTGCCTTTCTACGAGGAGGAGACGTTCGCCCGCGACAGCTGGCTGGCCGTGCTGATCGGGCAGGGCTTCCTGCCGCGTCGGCTCGATCCGCTGGTCGACACCGTCCCGGCCGTGCAGGCGCGCGCCGCGATGGACGGCCTGATCGCCGGCATCGCCGCGGCGCTGCCCCATATTCCCAGCCATGCCGCATATCGTGCGGCGCAGACGAGACAGCTGACCCGATGAACGAACATTCGATCCGCAACGTCGTGATCGTCGGCGGCGGCACCGCCGGCTGGATGGCGGCCGCCGCCTTCTCGCGGTTCCTGAACAACGGCTATACCCGCGTGACGCTGGTGGAGTCGGAAGAGATCGGCACCGTCGGGGTCGGCGAGGCGACGATCCCGCCGATCATCAACTTCAACCGCATGCTCGGCCTGGACGAGAACGACTTCCTGGCCGCGACCGCGGGGACGTTCAAGCTGGGGATCGAATTCGTCGACTGGGGCGATCTGGGCGACCGCTATTTCCACCCGTTCGGCAATTTCGGGCACGATCTGCAGGGCGTGCATTTCCACCAGCTGTATCTGCGCGAGAAGGCCAGGCGGGGGATGCCCGACATCGCCGCCTTCTCGATGAGCGCGGTCGCCGCGGCGAGCGGCAAGTTCGGCCGCGCGACCGACGATGCGAAATCGCCGATCCGCGAGCTGTTCTACGCCTTCCATTTCGACGCCTCGCTCTACGCCCGCTATCTGCGCGGTTATGCCGAACGCGCCGGAATCACGCGGATCGAGGGGAAGATCGCCGCGGTGAACCTGCGGCCGGCGGACGGCTATGTCGAGGCGGTGACGATGGCCGACGGACGCCGGATCGAAGGCGACCTGTTCGTCGATTGCTCCGGCTTTCGCGGGCTGTTGATCGAGGAGGCGCTGGAGACCGGTTACGAAAGCTACGGCCATTGGCTGCCCTGCGACCGCGCGGTCGCCGTGCCGTGCGCGCTGCCGAAGCCGGGCGAGCCCGATCCCTTCACCCGTTCGACCGCGCGGCGCGCGGGCTGGCAATGGCGGATCCCGCTGCAGCACCGGATGGGCAACGGCCTGGTCTATTGCAGCGACTATCTGAGCGACGACGATGCCGAGGCGCAATTGCTCGCCAGCCTTGAGGGCGAACCGCTCGCCGATCCGCGCCGGATCCGCTTCACCGCGGGGCGTCGTCGCGAAAGCTGGAACCGCAACGTCGTCGCGCTCGGTCTGGCAAGCGGGTTCATCGAACCGCTCGAATCGACCAGCATCCATCTGGTCCAGGCAGCGATCCAGCGACTGATCGCGCTCTTTCCGGACAAGCGCTTCGACCCGGCGGAACGCACCGAGTTCAACCGCCAGATGCGCGACATCTACGAGGACATCCGCGACTTCATCATCCTCC
>CAXTVB010000282.1:0-3296 GCA_964247555.1 uncultured Sphingomonas sp.
GTATCGCCTATCGCGCCGGCGAGGTCGTCCCGACTGCGGCTGCCTATGGCGAGATGGTCGCCAGGTCGACCCGGGATTGGGACGTGACGCTGATATTCGAACCCGGCCGCTTCATCGCGGGCGACGCCGGGCTGCTGCTGACGGAAGTCTTGTGGGTGAAGCCGGGCGCGGTACATCCCTATATCGTCGTCGACGCGGCAATGAACGATCTCGCCCGACCGGTGCTGTATGACGCGTTCCATGATTTCATCGCGGTGCGACCGACAGGCGATCGGATGATCGCGAACGTCGCGGGACCGGTCTGTGAGACAGGGGATACCTTTGCGCTGGGTCGGGAGATCGACACCATGCGTACCGGCGACCTCGCCGCGTTCCGGACCGCCGGCGCCTATGGCGCGACGATGGCGTCCGCCTACAATTGCCGCGCGCTAGTGCCCGAGATATTGGTCGATGGAGACCGGTTCGCCGTCGTGGCCGACCGTATCGTACCGGAAACGCGGCTGGCGGCACAGCATCTACCGTTCTGGATGGTGCCGGCGCCATCCTCTCCCGCAGAGCCGCCACGGCTGGCAGCTTAGGATTGATGCGCGTCGTGATGCTAAGACGCCGCCAGTCGGCAGGCGCCGATAGCAGTCGAGCTTCGCCGATCAGCCGCTCCCGCCATGGCAAGCCTATGAGGTCGGATCGACCCCGCGCACCGTCACTCCGCCCTTCATCACAAAGCTGGGATGTTCGAGCGTTTTGATGTCGGTAAGCGGATCGGCGTCGACCGCGATGAGATCGCCGTAACGGCCGGTCGCGATCGCGCCGACGTCCGCGGTCCGGTCGAGCGCTTCCGCCGCGCTCTTCGTCGCGGCTTGGATCGCCTCGATCGGGGTCATGCCCCATTCCACCATCGTCGCGAACTGGCGCGCATTGAAGCCATTCGGGTAGACGCCGCCATCGGTCCCGAACAGCATCTTGACCCCCGCCGCATGCGCTGCGCGGAAGGTTTCGCGTTGTTTGCGCCCGATCACCTTCTCCTTCGCCAGGCTTTCCGCGAAGACTCCGTTCTTCGCGCCCTCCGCCAGGATATAGTCGTCGTCATAGATATCCATGTCGAACCAGGCACCATGCTGCTTGGCCAGCCTGAAGGACTCGGGATCGGCCAAGCTGGCATGCTCGATCGTATCGACGCCGGCCCGCAGGGCGTCGTTGATACCCGCAGTGCCGTGCGCATGGACGGCGACCCGCATGCCGAGCATATGCGCCTCGTCCACCACCGCCTTGATCTCATCGAAACTCAGTTGCTGCGCACCGACCGAGTCCGTCTTCGACAGCACGCCGCCGGTCATGCAGACCTTGATGACCTGCGCGCCATATTTGCGGACCATGCGGACCGCGGCGCGGAACCCCTCGGGCGAATTCGCGATCTGCGGTGCGGGGGTCGTGATCGAGGGTGGGAATTCGGTCGCGTCGCAGTGCCCGCCGGTCGCCCCCAGTGCATAGGTGGCGGGCACGATCCGCGGACCGGGGATATAGCCGCCATCGATCCCCTGTTTCAGCGCGACGTCGTCGTAATTCGCCGAGCCGACATTGCGTACCGTCGTGAAGCCCGCGTCCAGCGTCTTGCGCGCGTTCGCCACGCCGACGACGGTCCAGAAGGTGTCGGTGTATTCCAGCCCTTTGTAGCCGCTCAGCGTCGGGTCGCTCGTCAGATGGACGTGCATGTCGATCAGCCCGGGCAGCAGCGTGCGCGATCCCAGATCGATCCGCTCCGCGCCCGCCGGCACCGCGTCGCCGTGGTGCCCGACGGCGGTGATGCGGCCTTCCACGATCGTCACCTGCGGATCGTCGATCCGTTTGCCCGCGAGAACGTCGATCATGTGCGCCGCCGTCACGACGACGGTCTTCGCTTCGGCCGCGGGCGCACCCAGCACGAGGCCGATGGCCGCGATCCTCCACCGCATCAGAATTTCGCCCCGGCGCGAAGGCCGATCGTCCGCGGGGTGTTGGTCACGATATACGGCCGCGCATAGCAACTGCCGCATTCCTGGAAGCGCGACAGTTGCGCGCGTTCGTCGAACGCGTTCTGGACGAACAGTTCGAAGGTATAAGCCTTCAGATCGACGCCCAGCGAGAAGTTCGCGGTGGTATACCCCGCCAGCCGCCCGAGCAGCGCGGCGGGATCGACTGGCAGCCCCGTCCCGACCTCGACCGCGGCGGTACGGATGTCCGACGAGGCGGAACTCTGGTGGGTGACCAGCGCCTGCGCATAGGGGCGAAGCGAGCCGAGCGGGATCTGGTAGCGCGCGCTGGCACTGGCCTTGAACCGCGGCGTTATCGGCAGGCGCGTGCCTTTCGGCGCGGCGACGTTGTCCGGGCTGCCGCAATCGCTGGCCTGGTTCTGGTCCATGCACAGGTCCTGGCGAATGACCGCATCGGTATAAGCGCCCGAGCCGGTCAGCGACAGGCCACCGGTCGTCAGCGTCGCATCCGCCTCCGCACCTCGGATGCGCGCGCTCGGCCCGTTGTGGATTTCCGTGAAGCTGTTCAGGCCCAGGAACGAGAATTGAAACTTGTCCCAATTCTGCTGATAGATCGCGCCGTTCAGCCGCAGCTTGCCGAACAGCGTCGTCTTCGCGCCGAATTCGTAATTGGTCAGGAAATCCGCGGCATAGGGGGCGACGGTCGCACGCCGGTTGATCCCGCCCGGCCGGAACCCGCGCGATACGGTGCCATAGAGCAGCACGCCGTCCGCGGGTTTCCAGGTGAGGTTGAACCGGTAGGTCGCACCCTGACCGCTCGCCTCGCGCGGCTGCAACCCGGTCGTGGTATATTGCGCGAGATCGGTGCACGGCCCGCCAGCGACGGCGGCGGGCAGCAGCGTGCCGGTGGGATTGTCTCGCAGCAGCGCACCCGTCGTCGTATAGCAGCCAGCGACGCCCGTCCGCGAACTGCCCGCCGCATTATAGGGCGGTCCATTCGGATCGCGCCCGAAGCCGAAGAACCCGATCAGCGTATTGTCGTAGATATAGGCGCGTCCTCCCGCCGTCGCGGTCAGCCTGGGAAGGATGTCGTAACTCGCCTCGCCGAACACCGCATAGTCCTTGTCGACGCGGTGCTGCTGCGTCAGCCACAGCGTGCCGGGATGGCCATTGACCGACAGATTGTCCGCCAGCCCGGGGACCTGATAATCCTGGTGGATCAGGTTGCTCTGCCGCTGGAAGAACGCGCCGGCCACGATGCGGAACCGGTCGGTGGAGGGCGATGCGACGCGCAGTTCCTGGCTCGTCTTCTTGAAATGATCCGTGGCC
>CAXTVB010000283.1:0-3290 GCA_964247555.1 uncultured Sphingomonas sp.
TGATCCGCGCATCGCGGAAATACTGCGCCGCGCCCGTCTCCTCGACATAGCCCATACCGCCATGGATCTGGATGCCGATCGACGCGACCTCGTTGCCGATATCGGTCCCGTGCGCCTTGGCGAGCGGCGTCACGAGTTCCAGCCGCCCCTTCGCCGCCGCATCGCCCATCCCGGCGCGGTCGACCTGCCCCGCGGCGTAATAGACCAAGGCGCGCGCCGCCTGGGTCTGCGCCTTCATCCGCATCAGCATGCGGCGGACGTCCGGATGCTCGACGATCTTCACCGATTCCTTGTTCGGCGATCCCGCGCGCGCCGACTGCACGCGGTCCAGCGCATAGGCGACCGCGGCCTGCGTCGCGCCTTCGGCGACCTGCACGCCCTGCAGGCCGACGTTGAGGCGCGCATTGTTCATCATCGTGAACATCGCGCGCATCCCGCCATGTTCGGGGCCGATCAGCTCGCCGATGCAATCGTCGTGATCGCCGAAGCTCAGCACGCAGGTCGGCGACGCGTGGAGGCCCATCTTGTGCTCGATCGACACGACGCGGACGTCGTTGAACTCGCCGGGCGTGCCTTCTTCATCCAATCGGAATTTCGGCACCAGAAACAAGGAGATACCCCGCGTTCCCGCCGGTGCATCCGGCGTCCGGGCCAGGACGAGGTGGACAATGTTCGCCGCCATGTCGTGATCGCCGAACGAGATGTAGATCTTCGTCCCCTTGAGGCTCCATTTCCCGTCGCCCAGCGGCTTCGCGGCGGCGCGGAGCGCGCCGACATCGCTGCCCGCCTGCGGCTCGGTCAGGTTCATCGTCCCCGTCCATTCCCCGGTCGCGAGGTGCGGGAGATACAGCGCCTGCTGCTCCGGCGATCCGTGATGCGCCAGCGCCTCGATCGCGCCGACGGTCAGCGTCGGGCACAGCGCGAAGCCCATATTCGCCGACCCCAGCGTATCGAGCACCGCGGTCTGGATGGCGAACGGCAATCCCTGCCCACCGAATGCCTCGGGCACGCCGATCGTGCCCCAGCCGCCCTCCACATAATCCTTATATGCCGCGGCGAAGCCATCGGGCATCA
Organism: uncultured Sphingomonas sp.; assembly: GCA_964247555.1. Taxonomy (GTDB): domain Bacteria; phylum Pseudomonadota; class Alphaproteobacteria; order Sphingomonadales; family Sphingomonadaceae; genus Sphingomonas. Next base: position 1,075 of record CAXTVB010000283.1, read on the forward strand.
CCACGCCGTCGGGTGTCCATTTCGCGCCGACGGTGTCGCCGATCCGGTTGAGCGGCGCCCATTCGCCCGCCGCGAACTGCCCGACGCCCTCCAGCACCGCATCGACCACGTCGTCGCTCGCCGCCGCGAAGCGATCGGTCGCCGCGAGCTGTTCGATGTCGACGACATGGCGCAGCACGAAACGCTGCTCCTCGGTCGCGGGGGTAAAGGCCATGGCGCGCATCCTCTTTGTCGCTCGGTATCGCGGGCGCTATAGCCGCGCGCGATGGCGTCTCCAAACCCCCAGGTCCGGCCCTATGGCGCGGCGGTAATCCAGGATGCCGCCGCGGCGATCCTGGCCGGGGGGATCGTCGCGATGCCGACCGAGACGGTCTACGGCCTGGCGGCGGATGCGACGAATGCGGACGCGGTCGCGGCGATCTATGCCGCCAAGGGTCGGCCGAGCTTCAACCCGCTGATCGTGCATGTGCTGGATTTGGCGGCGGCGGCGCGGATCGCGGTGTTCGATGACGATGCGCGGACCTTGGCGGGGGCGTTCTGGCCGGGGCCGCTGACGCTGGTTTTGCCGCTGCGGGCGGAGGCGGGGATCGCCTCGCTGGTGACCGCGGGGCTGGACACGATCGCTGTCCGGGTGCCCGCGGGCCAGGCGATGCGCGATCTGCTGGCGGCGTGCGGGCGGCCGCTGGCTGCACCATCGGCGAATGCGAGCAATGGGATCAGCCCGACGACGGCTGAGCATGTGGTAGCGAGCTTGGGCGACGCGGCACCTTTGGTCATCGATGACGGCGCATGTGCGGCGGGGGTGGAATCGACGATCATTCTCGGACGGGCAATCCTGCGACCGGGGCCGGTGACCGCGGAAATGGTAGCGGTGCTGTTACCCGACCCTGCTCCCCACCCCGGCGAAGGCCGGGGTCCAATCGCCATGCACCCACTAACGGCGCGACCCGCACATCACGACGGCATCGCAGCTGGGCCCCGGCCTTCGCCGGGGGGCCAAACTAAGGTAATCGTGCCCGGCCAACTCGCCAGCCACTACGCGCCGCGCAAACCGCTCCGGCTGAACGCCACCGATGCAGAACCCGACGAATGGCTCATCGGCTACGGCCCCATCCGCGGCAACGAAACCCTCGGCCCCACCCCGACCCAAGCGGCGGCCAACCTCTTCGCCGCACTCCACCGCGCCGACGCGTCACCCGCTGCACGCATCGCCGTCGCCCCGATCCCGGAGGACGGCATCGGCGCGGCGATCAACGATCGCCTGCGCCGCGCCGCACACCGTTAGGCCGACACCGCCCGCGACCGTGCCGCGAAGCTCTTGCGCAACTTCTGCAGCTTCGGCGGGATCACCGCCATGCAATAGGGATTGGAGCGGCCCGAGGTCTCCCAATAATCCTGGTGATAGCCCTCCGCGGGATACCAGGTCGCCCCAATATCATCCGGATGCGCCTCGATCGTGGTCACGATCGGCTTGCCCGACTCCGCCTGCGCGCGATCCTTCGCCGCGGTCATCGCCGCCGCCTGGGCGTCGTCCGCCGGGAACATCGCCGAACGGTACTGCGTGCCCACGTCGTTCCCCTGCCGATTCAACTGCGTGGCGTCATGCGTGGCGAAGAAGATGTCGAGCAGGTCGCCCAATTCCAGCTGTGCGGGATCATAGCCGATCCGGATCGCCTCGGCATGGCCGGTATCGCCGCCACAAACCTGCTTGTAGGTCGGATTGTCGACATGGCCACCGATATAGCCGCTTTCGACGGTCTCGACACCGATCACGTCCTTGAACACCGCCTCGGTGCACCAGAAACAGCCGCCCGCAAGCGTCACATAGTCGGTCATTTTGCGATCTCCTGAACTTTCGCCAAAGATAGGAAGCCGCTAGGCCCGCGCAAAGGGTGAGGACGAACGCATGATCGACGGCGCGGTGATGGTGACGGGGGGCGCGGGCTATATCGGCAGCCATGCGGTGCTGGCGCTGCTCGATGCGGGGCACCACGTGGTGGTCGTCGACAATCTCGTGACCGGCTTCGCCTGGGCAGTCGATCCCCGCGCGACGCTGATCGAGGCGAATGTCGCGGACGGTCCGGCCGTCCGCGGCGCCATCCGCGATCACGGCGTCAAGGCCATCGTCCATTTCGCCGGATCGGTCGTGGTCCCCGAGTCGGTCGTCGATCCGCTCAAATATTATGGCAACAACACCGCCGCGACCGAGGCGTTGC
>CAXTVB010000284.1:0-3283 GCA_964247555.1 uncultured Sphingomonas sp.
GGGCGTGTCGCTGGGACTGACCGTCGGCAGGCCGCTGGGCAGCGCCTCGATCGTCGCGCCGGGATTGGCGGGCGCCGATCCCGCGACGGGGGCTGCGGGCGTCGCGCTAGGTCGCGCGGCCGGTTCGCCGAAGCCGGGCGGCAGGATCGATTCGGGTCGGTCCTGCCCGATCGCCGGGACCCAGGCGGCAGCCAGTGCGAGCGACGCGCCCGTGGCCAGCGCCGCCAGGCGACGCGCGTTAGTTTTGGAGGTTGGCAAGCGGCACGGCCTTCTCGACGTGCGTCTGCGGCCGCTCGCCCGATCGCCCGGCGAGAAAGATCATGCCGCCGACGATCAGGACGATGACGAGAATTAGGACGATCAGCGGGCGGGACATAAGCGAACCTTGGAAACGGACGATACAGGCGGAGACCGCGAGGGTTTTGCCGCCGCGCCCGCCCGCTGTATAGCGCGCTTCCGATGTTGCAAAGCCACAACCCCCAGACGCGATGGAGCGGCCCGCCGATCGTTCTCGTCGGGCTGATGGGGGCCGGCAAATCGACCGTCGGCCGACGGCTGGCGACCCGGCTCGCGCTGCCCTTCGCGGATGCGGACCACGAGATCGAGGCGGCGGCGGGAATGACCGTCGCGGAGATATTCGACCGGTTCGGCGAACCCTATTTCCGCGACGGCGAACGCCGCGTCATCGCGCGGCTGATCGACGGCCGGCCGAAGGTCATCGCGACCGGCGGCGGCGCGTTCATCAACGAGGAGACGCGTGCGCTGATCCTGGAACAGACCACCGCGATCTGGCTGAGCGCGCACCCCGACATCCTCGTCGAGCGCGTCCGCCGGCGCGACACCCGCCCGCTGCTGCGCGGGCGCGATCCGCACAACGTGCTGAGCGAACTGGCAAGCGTCCGCGATCCGATCTATGCGCTCGCCCCCATCCACATCGCGAGCAACCGGACGCCGCACGACGCGACCGTCGCCGCCATCCTGAAGGCGATCGGCCGATGAAGACCGTCACCGTATCGCTGGGGGACCGCAGCTACCCGATCCTGATTGAGGGGGGTTTGCTGGCGCACGCGGCGGATCACATCGCGCCGCTCGTCGGCACGCGCCGCGTGGTCGTCGTGACCGACGAGAATGTCCGGCCGCATCTGGCGACGCTGCAAGCTTCGCTGGCGGCCGCGGGTATCGCCAGCGAGGCGATCGTGCTGGCGCCGGGCGAACGGACGAAGTGCTGGGGCACGCTGGAGAGCCTATGCGACGCGCTGCTGGGCTTCGGGGTCGAGCGAGGCGATCATGTCGTGGCACTGGGCGGCGGGGTGATCGGCGATCTCGTCGGGTTCGCCTGCGCGATCCTGAAGCGCGGGTGCCGGTTCGTGCAGATCCCGACGACATTGCTCGCACAGGTCGATTCGTCGGTCGGCGGCAAGACCGCGATCAACACCCGCGCCGGCAAGAACCTGATCGGCGCGTTCCACCAGCCCGTGCTCGTGCTGATCGATCCCGACCTGCTGGATACGTTGCCGCCGCGCGAAGTCGCGGCCGGCTATGCCGAGGTCGTGAAATATGGGCTGATCGACGATCCCGATTTCTTCGCCTGGTGCGAGGCGAACGGGGCGGCACTGCTGTCGGGCGATGCGGACGCGCGGCTGCACGCCATCGCGCACGCGGTCGCCGCCAAGGCGCGAATCGTCGCGGCGGACGAGCATGAGACGAACGGCATCCGCGCGCTGCTGAATCTCGGCCATACCTTCGGCCACGCACTGGAGGCGGAAGCCGGGTTCGACGGGACGCTGATCCACGGCGAGGCGGTCGCGGCTGGGTGTGCGCTGGCGTTCGGCTTTTCCGCGCGATACCGCGATTGCAGCGACGACGACGTGCTGCGCGTCGGCCGACACCTGCGGTCGGTCGGGCTGCCCGACGGCCTCGCCGCGACGGCTATAACCGCCTCGGGCGCGACGCTGGTCGCGCATATGCGCAAGGACAAGAAGGCGAGCGCGGGGCGGCTGCCGTTCCTGCTCGCGCACGGGATCGGCCGGACCTATCTGGACGGCCAGGTCGACCTCGCCGACGTCGAGGCATTCCTCGACGCGCAGCCGCGCTGATGCCGAACGGCGTCGCCAAGGGGAATTTGCCGACGAAGACGTGCCCGGCCTGCGAGCGTCCCTTCACCTGGCGCAAGAAATGGGCGCGGGACTGGGAGAACGTCGTCTATTGCTCGGATGCGTGCCGGAAGAAGCGGTAATCGGCACCGCAGAAGCGCGCTGCTCTCACCCTTCCCACGGCCTGCGGCCACGGGCCCCTTCCCTCTCCCAATGGGAGAGGGAGAGACGCCGAAGGCGGCGCGGGGTGAGGACAGTCCGGACCTACCGCCTAGCCCCCTCGATCGCCGCCACCGCCGCTTCGAACCGTGCTTCGCCCACGCCGCCGACAAGCGCCCACCGCACGCCGCGCCGCTTCAGCTCCGCCTTCGCCAGATCGAAGAACCGCCGCCGCGCGGCGATCGTGCCGAACAGCCGCGTCCCGTCCTCGACCCAGGGCAGGTCGATATCGAACAGCAGATACAGGTCCGCGGTCGCATCCCACGCGTCGAACCAAGCGTCGCGCCGACCGAACAGCATGTCCGCCCAGACCGCGGTCATCAGCGGATCCGTATCGAGGATGACGGGAAAACGCTCCGCCGCCAACGCCGCCCGCGTATCGGCGTCATGGCCGCGCGCGATCGCGACCAGGTCCGCCATCGTGAAGTCGGTCCCGTTCGCCTCCGCATAGGTGCGACCATATTCGGGCACCAGCGGTCCACCGAACCGCGCCGCCAGCCGCGGGCCGATCGTCGACTTGCCCGTGCTCTCGGGCCCATGCAGGCAGATCGATCGCAGCGTCATGCCGCCGCTTGCCGTTGCCGCACCCGCGTCCAGTCGGCGAGCCCCCAGATCGATATCGCCAACAGCACGACGTACAACGCCGCGGTGAACCACAATTGCTTCGCGAGGTAGAGCGGGATCGCCGCCATATCGACCGCGATCCACAACCACCAATTCTCGATCGCGCGCCGCGCGAGCATTACCTGCGCCGCGACCGACACGATCGCGATGCCCGCGTCCCACCAGGGATAGGACGCATCGGTATAACGGTGCATCGCAAGTCCCCAACCGACCGTCGCGACCAGGCAGCCCACTGCCCAGCGAAGTCGCGTCGCGCTCGACAGCGTTTCGACGACGACCTTCCCCGCCTCGGCCTTGCCCCGCACCCAGTGCACCCAGCCATAGCCGTTCACGACGAGGAAGAAGCC
>CAXTVB010000285.1:0-3272 GCA_964247555.1 uncultured Sphingomonas sp.
CTCCTGCAGCACGCGCGTCTCGGCGCGGCTGAGGCCGCCGCCACCATATTGCTTGGGCCAGGTCGGCACACCCCAGCCCTTGTCGCCGACCGCCTTGGTCCACGCCGCTTCGTCGTCGGAGACCTCCCCAGGCCCCTCCAGCGCGGACAATGTCATCGCTTGGTGTGCGAGCGATTTGGGGAAATGCTGCGCGAGCCAGTCGCGCGCTTCGGTCCGAAACGCGTCGATCGGGTTGGAGGGCACTTCGATATCGGCGGCGGTCGCCATGGCGGTCTCTCCGGGTAGGAATATCTGAAGATCGGGTATGGGATCGCAATCGCATGGTTTGCGGTCGGATGCAAAGGTCGGTTGGCGTAAAATCAACCTTCGTCATCCCGGCCTCGTGCCGGGATCCATCGCGCCGCGCTTCCTCACGCTTCTGGTTTCGCCGCACGATGGACCCCGGCCTTCGCCGGGATGACGAGGGTGGTCGTACTACCCCTCCCGCCCCGGCCGTCGCGACAGACCCACATCAAGATGGGCGCCCGCGTCCACCAGCAGCGTCTCCCCCGTCACCGCACGGCTCGCAGGGTCCAGCAGCATGACGATCGGCCCCGCGATATCCTCCGCCCCCGCCGCCATCGCCATCGGCGTCGCCGCGGCGATCCGGGCGTTCAGCCGCTCGAACGCCTCGGTCCCCAGCCGTTTCTCGAACCAGCCGGTGCCGACATACCCCGGCGCGACCGCGTTGACCCGGATCTCGGGCGCCAGCACGCGCGCGAGACTCTTGGTCATCGTGACCAGCGCGCCCTTCGACATCGCATAGGCGACCGACGATCCGATCCCGAACACCCCGGCGACCGACGCCGTGTTGACGACCGCGCCCGCATCGCCCTCCCGCAGCAACGGCGCGCAGGCGCGGATCATCTGGAAGGGTCCGACCGCGTTCAGCCGGTACAGCGACGGGAAATCGTCTGCGTCCAGCGCATCGAGATCCTCGTGATTGGCATATTTGGTGGTGCCGGCATTGTTCACCAGGAAGTCGATCCGCCCGAAGGCCTCGACCGCCGCCGTCGCCAGCGCCCGACAGCCCTCGTCGTCGGACACGTCCGCCTGTACCGCGATCGCCCGTTCGCCCACTTCGACGGCCAGCGCGTCGGCCTCGGCCTGGCTATGCGCATAGTTGACGACGCACGCGACGCCGCGCGCCGCCAGCCGGCGGACGACCGCCGCGCCGATCCCGGTACCGCCGCCCGTCACGATCGCCACGCGTCCCGCCAGATCCCTTGCCGCCATCCTCGCATCTCCTTTTCGAACAACGCGTATGGCATTCGCGCCTCGCTTCGCCTAGCGCTCGCGGCGATATGCGGACCGCACCCGACCTGCTCGCCGGCGATTTCGCCACCTTGCCCGACCTCATCCGCGCGCATGCCGCGACGCAGCCCGACAAGACCGCGGTGGCGGACGATGCCGGGTCGATCGCCTATGGCGCGTTCGATGCACGGATCGACCGGATCGCCGCCACGTTGCAGCATCACGGTGTCGGCCACGGCCAGGCGGTCGCGATCGTCGCGGCGGCGTCGGTCGATTATGCCGCGATCTTCATGGCGGCGCTCCGGATCGGGGCGGTCGCCGCGCCGATCGCACCGTCCGCGACCCCCGAGGCGATCGCCGGGATGATCGCCGACTGCGAAGCGCCGATCGTGTTCCTCGACGCCGCCAATGCCGATGCGCTCTCGTACCAGGACATCGCGGCAGCCAGGGTGCCGCTCGACCCGGCCGGGCTGGAAGCGTGGATGCTCCCCGTCGGCGCGACACCCGCGCCGGTGACGATCGCACCCGAGGACGGCTTCAACATCATCTATTCCTCGGGCACCACCGGCAAGCCCAAGGGGATCGTGCAGAGCCATGCGATGCGATGGCAGCATCTGTCGCGCAACGCCGCCGCCGGGTTCGACAGCGCGGTGACGATGATCGCGACCCCGCTCTATTCCAATACCACGCTGGTGAGCTTCCTGCCGACGCTCGGCTGGGGCGGCACGGTCGTGCTGATGGCGAAGTTCGACGCCCGCCGGTATCTCGAACTCGCCGCGGAACACCGCGCGACGCACACGATGCTGGTGCCGGTGCAATATCAGCGGATCATGGCGCTGCCCGACTTCGACGCGTTCGACCTGTCGACGTTCCGCTTCAAGACATCCACGAGCGCACCCTTCGCCGCCGCGCTGAAGGCGGACATCCTCGCGCGCTGGCCCGGCATCCTGGTCGAATATTACGGCATGACCGAGGGCGGCGGGTCCTGCGCGCTGAACGCCAGCGCGAACCCCGACAAGCTACACACCGTCGGCCAGCCGATGCCCGGTCACGACATCCGCCTGATCGACGACGAAGGCCGCGAGGTCGCGCAGGGCGAGATGGGCGAGGTCGTGGGTCGGTCGCTCGCGATGATGACGGGCTATTACGGCCGCGAAAGCGCGACGCGCGAGGCGGAATGGCATGATGCGGACGGCAACCGCTTCATCCGCCACGGCGATATCGGCCGGTTCGACGCGGACGGGTTCCTGACGCTGATGGATCGCAAGAAGGACCTTATCATCTCGGGCGGGTTCAACATCTATCCGGTCGATCTCGAGGCGGTGCTGTCGCGCCACCCCGCGGTCGCGGACTGCACCGTGGTCGGCATGCCGAGCCAGGCCTGGGGCGAGACGCCGGTGGGCTTCTACGTGCCCCGCCCCGGCGCGACCGACGAGCCGGAGGCGATCCGCGCCTGGACCAACGCGCAACTGGGCAAGACGCAGCGGATCGCCGAACTGCACTGGATCGATGAACTGCCCCGCAGCGCGATCGGCAAGGTGCTGAAGCGCGAACTGAGTGATGGATGGCAAGCAACTTCGAGTAATTCGTAACGGAGACGCAACGGACTCTTTGGCTATTGTCGCTTTCGTCCAATCCATCATGACTGGATCAAGACTAGACCAAGCACAGCAATCAGTTGCACTTGGGAACACAGCATGTCGATCCGCGCGATCCTTGCAGCGAGCGTTCTTGGCCTCGGCTCCGGCACTGCTGCATGGGCCGTCCCACTGCCTTTCACCTCGCCACCGTTTACCGACACTGCGCTTCCCGGCACCACGGCTGCCGATCGCCCCGAACTCGCCGGTACTGTGTTACAGGACAGGCTGGTGCCCTATCTCGTCACGTCGGGCGGCCAGCAGGCCAGCGGCAGCATCCAGCAGCGGGTCGTACGCGAAACCGCTAGCGGCACGCTCGACTTTTACTGGGCGATCGAAGGC